>JAPLDP010000076.1 GCA_026391695.1 Bacteroidota bacterium | reverse complement strand
CTGAACAATGAATTTTGTCAAAACAAAAACTGCATCAATATCTTACAAATTATCCCAGCTTGCCTAATTTTTTGTATTCGTCCTGGAAATAGTATAGCTTTTTATCCGAATTTTGGATTTATGAATTATTCAGGTTAAGTCTGATAACCATTAATTTCTTTTTATTTATAGAATCAACCCATTTCCTCTTTCGGAAAAGGTTACCATTGGAAAGATCAAGTTTTAATCCTGTTTCATAGTCATGAGCATGTGGATTTGATGGAAATTTGTCCTTGTCGTCTTGATGTATTTCCCATACTTGTCCTTTAGCTTTGATCTCGGCTTCATAAATATTTTTAGGCAAGTTGTCTGGGAAAATGCAATCTTCTCCAACTAATTTTATATCTCCTATTTTTTTGTTAAACGGATAATCTTTTAATTTTTCATAAATATTTAAGCCGTTATCGAGGGTGTACCAAAACACCTGTAAATTTTGTGAATATCCTTTGGTTTCAGCAATTGCCTTTCCAATATCGTCAGCAGATAATAATAATCCCCTTTCTTCAGATATTCTTTCAGCAATGACTCTTAGAGTCAGCATATACCATTCAATTTGTCTTTCAGCGAATCCCATATTACATTTTTTATATTAACTCAGAAATTAGTTTTTCACAACCTCTAATTAGATCTTCTATCTCGTCTGGCTTTGGTTCACGTTCCTTTGCATGAACACTCATATTTCTGATATCACCGAGTCGTTGGATCAATCTCCAAGTTGGTAAGTCAATTCTCTCTTTTTGTTTAAGTTCTTCATTGTAATCAGAGATAGTTGGATTTGACTTTTTAAACTTGATTTGATGGTTGTTACAAACTTCTTTTAAATGACCTTCTAAAACTATACCTGCTAAAGCGCCCGCCAGTCTATAGTGTTTTTTCTTTAAGACATTTTTGGCTGTCTCAAGTTCGTTTTCAAATAACTCAGACTGCAATACTCCAATTATGTTTTTCAATTTAGAGTCGAAGACTTGTAAACACGAATTTAGAATTTCGATTTGTTGTTCCATTTTTGAGATACATGCTGCTGCTCCATCAACAGCCTTTATGTCCCAACCGTCTGTAATCTTTAAGTTTAAAAGGTAATCAGAAATAGAATAGGTTAAATATGTTATGTTTTTATTATTTCTTTTTTCATTATGATAAAGATCTTGAAACTCAGCAAGTCTTTCTGGAAGAAGTTGTTTTATTACTTGAATAGACATTGAATACCACTTTTGATAATTAGATTTAATGCTAATTAATTCCCTTTCAAACTCTTGATATTCTTGATATTTTTTAAAATTTTTCGCTTCTTTCTCATTAAGTTTTCCTTCTGTCAAAGCTATGTGATAGAACAAAAGTCTTCCATCTGAAACTAATTTTATTAATTCATTTTTCATTGTTAGTTTATTGTCTGTCATAAAATTGTGCCTAACTAAAAAGATTTCATCTGCAAATTACAAAAAAAATAAATATTAAATATAGATCGATATTATTTGCAAAAAAAATCGAGTCGAATGCCAGTTCCGGTTTATCAGTAAAGCCGTCAGCAAATTCAATAATTTATTCCTGAGCAATCCATAGGTATATATCCTATTTGTTCAAATACGAAAAATTTAATCGCTTTATCAAGAGGTTATAGCATAGACTATTCATTCTATATTATCGGCTAAACTAATGATAAGATTACCAAAATAATTAGGAAAATTTATCTGGGTTTGTATGTTAAATTGTATGCAAATAAAAAAGCCTGTTAGAAAAATTTTATCGTAACAGGCTCATTTTCTTGTCGGAGTGGAGAGATTTACCTTCAGTGAATCGTTGTGGTTGGCCTGATAACACAAAAAGACCTTGTCGCTTTGCGATGCCGGCCCTTTTTCTTTTGCTACGCTTTTGAAAACAAGTTTTCAACGCTTCGCAAAAAAAAGACCCGGCCGCCTTCGGCGAACAGGTCTTTTTGTGTTGTCGGAGTGGAGAGATTTGAACTCTCGACCTCTTGACCCCCAGTCAAGCGCGCTAACCAGGCTGCGCTACACCCCGGACATAGGTGTGGGTGTGGGTGTGGGTGTGAGTGAGGGTGTGGGTGTGGGGAAGAGTGGGGGGCAAAAATACGATTTATTTTACTTTTAAAAAAATGTTTGGGGGAAGGACAGAATGTCATATCTTTAAATCGTGGAAATGCAGATGTTTATGATACATTTGGGCATTTCATACTTTTGGCATAAAATTCGGACATTAGTGGCACTTTCATAATATAAATTTAATTTTCGATAAAGCATGAGTGAACCTATTGAAAAAGTGAGATGTTTGATTATCGGTTCGGGGCCGGCCGGTTTCACGGCAGCCATTTACGCTGCCAGGGCGGATCTGAAACCTGTTTTATATATGGGATTAGAACCTGGCGGACAGCTGACAACCACCACCGATGTGGAGAACTTTCCGGGGTACCCTGAGGGTGTCACCGGACCGAAGATGATGGAAGACATTCAAAAACAGGCCGAACGTTTCGGTACTGATGCGCGCTGGGGGATCATCACTGAGGCAGACCTGTCGAAAAGGCCTTTTCTCGTCAAGGCTGACGACGGCCATGCCATGGAGGCGGAGACACTGATCATTGCGACAGGAGCCACAGTCCGGTACCTGGGCTTGGCGTCGGAAGAAAAGTTCAAAGGGCATGGTGTGTCAGCCTGTGCCACATGCGACGGTTTTTTCTATAAAGGCCAGGATGTGGCTGTCGTCGGCGGCGGCGATACCGCAACTGAAGAAGCTACCTATTTATCGAAGCTATGCAAAAAAGTATACCTCATCCACCGCCGCCATGAGCTGCGCGCTTCCAAAGCCATGCAAAATAAAGTTTTAAACACCAAAAATATCGAAATGGTATGGGATAGTGTCCCTGTTGAAATTGTCGGCGATCTCAAGGGTGTGAATGGTGTCATCGTGAAAAATGTCAAAACAGGAGAGCAGAAAAAACTGGATGTAGAGGGTTTTTTCGTCGCCATCGGGCATTCGCCCAATACGGAGATTTTCAGGGGCCAGCTCGACATGAATGAGATGGGATATATCATCACTGCACCTGATTCAACACGCACCAGTGTAGAAGGTGTATTTGCTGCCGGCGATGTTCAGGATCATGTATTCCGTCAGGCTGTCACCGCTGCAGGCACAGGATGTATGGCTGCCATCGAAGCAGAGAGGTTCCTCTCGTCAGTGTATTCAGGGCAGCATCATGGCGGCCCGTCACTCCCCTGACTTCCGCTTGGTGAATACCTTATGGAACAAACCCAGACCTGTTGATTTAATGATCTCAGGATACTTCACTACAACATACATCATCCCGTATTGCAATAGTGTGCCGATGACTTTACGTAACGGGCTTCCTGACCTGCCAACGAACAGTTTCTTTGAGAGCGCCCAGGCCGTTAAGCCAAGAGTAGTGCCGAGCAACTTATCCATTGCGCCTGGCAGGGTGGCAACCTTGATAGCACTTTTTATCCAACCGAGGACTCTGAATTGATCAACGGTGCTGTTGAACTGATCTTTCAGGAGCTGTCCCTGCAGCATCTGCTTTTCCTCCAATTGAAGGATCGCATTCCTTAACTCTTTTCTGGAAGTAATATTCTGCATAGGATCTTATTTAAGCGCCTGCTTGATAATGAAATTACTGAAAACCTTCCTAAGCCATTTGCCCATAAAGAAATATAAAACAAATGCTTTGATGCCATAAAATGCAGCCACAATAAAAAATCCGTACCAGGTTTTGCCAAGCAAATCGCCAAGCCAAAGCGCAACTCCAATGCTCACCATGATGATGAACAGGATTAAGACGATGCAAACCATACCCCGCGCCATACATGCAGCCGCTACACCCGATGATTTATCCAGTGCTTTAAGTTTTAATAATTCCAGACTTGTCTTGCTGTAATCTTCTGCTCTTTCAAACAGGGATTCCAGTAAACCTCCTTTGTCTTCCATGTTTATTATATTTATCGCTTTAAATAGCTGGAGAAAGCAATCAACAATTCTCAGCTTTTCGCAGGCTTAACATCTTCAGCTTTACTTTTTACCTTTTCAGCCAGATCTGCGGCTTCCTCTTTAACCGCTTCGTATTTTTCAGTGATATTATCCAATAAATCACTAAATTTTTCTTTTAAGTCATCTAATGTGTCTCCGCCCTTTCTTATTATTTTTTTTCTTGTTTTGGAACCTTTGTCGGGAGCAAACAGAATACCTAATAAAGCACCGACAGCAACACCTGCCAGAACGCCTAGTACTACTTTACCTGAGCTCATAATTTTACATTTTTAAGTGATTTGTATAAAAGAATTATTTCAAGGAAACTCGCTTTGTCCAGACAGGTGTGCTTCGCTTATACGTGATTTTAGCTCAACAGGTTATAATCCGCCTTGTTTATAAATCACATCTCAACTTTCAGGAATTTTATCCTTCGACACACCTTGAATTGTCGAAACAGGATTATTGATTTTCATTGCCCCGGCAATCAGGCAACCTTACCCCACAGGTTTTATCTAATGTTTAACAATTTTCACGGGATAGTGTTCACAGGATCAGAACAATTTATGATTTCACAACATTGCGGCTATTTCGTTTTACTTATCTTGTGGTCACGGGTGTCATCTCTTGGAGAAATGACATCCGTGATAAAATAGCATAGCTTTATTTTTTTTGTATATTTATGGGGTCACAACACATATATGAATCGTCTCAATCATATTCTTCTTATTGTTTTACTGCCATTGTTTTTGCACTCCCAACATCCGTGGTACAGGATTTCGACGCTGCCACAGGAAAACACGCTCTGCGGGCTTAAAAAAATACCGGGAGCCAATAAAATTATTGCTGTCGGATCAGGTTCGACAGTCATGATTTCTTCCGACTTCGGAGATAACTGGGAATTAATTCTCAATCCCGGAGGGCTTGACAATGAAGCTGAACTGAGAGAGGTAGAGTTCATTAATCCATATATAGGTTATATTGTCGGTTTAAAAGGCATCATATTGAAAACCATTGATGGTGGCTATCATTGGGAATTGGTACGCTACACTGGCGGGCAATGGGATGAGTTCACTGATGTCAGCTTGTCGGTCACCAACAATGCCTTTGCTGTGGGAGAAGATGATTTGATCATCCGGACATTCGACGGAGGAGTGACATGGGACACCCTTTATACACAGGCAGGTTTTACATTTACTGATATCGACTTCCTGAATTCAGATACAGGATATATCTTTGGCGGTTCAGGGGAAAAATATATAAAAACCATCAATGGCGGGCTGAACTGGGTAATACGTTCGCTCAGCCTGCAGTTCAGCAACACGACTATATATAAGGCTTGTTTCCCCAACCCTCAGCTTGGATTCATAAGCTGCGTCACATCAACTTCTTATGAGGAAAAATGCAGATTTTTCAGGACCTCGGATGGTGGTGAGTCATGGGGAGAGGTCTATACCTTCTGGTCGCTTTACCCATTTGGGATGGACTATATGAATGACACCATCATTATGGTTTCAGGGTGTTCTGTCGATTATTCCAATTCCGTGTTTACATCACATGACAGGGGTAATACATGGCTGCAAACATATCTTCCGGGTTTTATGCCCTGGGGTGGATTTGCCATCGTCTGTGATACTATCGACAGAGCTTTGGTTGTCGGTCGGTTGGGCGATATAGACCGGACAACTGACAATGGGCTTACCTGGCAAGCAATTGACGACCGGTTTTTTTGTGGTGATATCACGGATGTGCACTTTATAAATGATGAAAAGGGATTTCTGACAGCCGAAATATGGGGAGGTGGTACCCCCGCCTGTGGCTTATATAAGACCATTGATGGCGGCGACACCTGGACGGGTTGTTTTTCTCCCGACCTATTTAGTATAGCCGTAGTGCACTTTTGTGATGATAACAACGGATGGATTGCCACTGACTGCGTTTGGGATCTCTGGTTATACCGGACAACAGACGGAGGGGTAAGCTGGTCAGTGCTTGAAACAACTATCAATAATGAGGACAATATACCTAATTGTATAAAATTTCAGGATGAGGACTTTGGATATCTGGCCACAGATGAACATATTTACCAGACCACAGATGGGGGATATAACTGGGTGATCCGGAAAAACGGTTATTTCACTGATATTGAATTAAAACACTGGCCTGTTTGTTTTGCCGCAGGATGGAGTGGTTTGCACCGGTCGGGCGATGCGGGTACGAACTGGCAATATATCGACATCCCGAATGGAATTCTTCTGAATGACATATTTTTCCTGAACTATTATACCGGTTTTCTATGTGGGAATTCCAACAGGATTTTCCGTACACGCGATGGCGGTATAAGCTGGGAACAGCTAACAGTGACCACGCCTCACCCCATTGACTTTTACGAGGTATGTTTTACAAACCTGACGACAGGATTTGCCGTTGGTGATGGTAGCTATGAAACTATGGTATATACGCAGGATGGCGGCGATACATGGGAGGTCATGCCTTCAATTTCGACCTCCGCCCTGCACCATATCCGCTTTAATGATCTGAATACAGGCCTGATTTTCGGCGAAAAGGGACTGATATTAAAGACCGAGAGTGGAGGTATAACAGGAAACGAAGACAAGTCACTTTCTCAGGAACTTCAACTTACCATATTCCCGAATCCGTCGGGCGATATATTAAAAATCGCTGTACCGGACGGAATAAAACAGGATATCTTTCTGAAGATATATGATTTGAGCGGTTCGATAGTCTTATCAAAAAATTATTCACGCACTTTGGATATCCTGACTATGGATATTTCGCAGCTATCCAAAGGGATATATATCGTTACCCTTTTTAATGAGGATCAATCCTGGTCGACAAAAATCCTGAAATTCTGATATTACTGAAGGGAAAGGGGCCTTGTTATTCAGCTTTCATGAGAGAGATGCCATCTGTATCGACCAAATCACTTCACCCCCTCTCCCGTGGGAGAGGGGGACGGGGGGTGAGGTCAATTAAACGCCATCTTATTGATATAAAATACCGTTCGTTTGCTTTTATCAGGCAGGGAGTTGTTCTTGATGGTCTGATAACCTGAGGTGAGAAAATAATTATTATACCAATACATCATATTACTGCCGGTCTCCTCAACGAGTTTATCCTTGGTATATTTTGAGTCGATTTTCACATGGTCGAGATTCTGAATATCTTCATTCCCTTTGATAACCTTATAGGTCACTTCGCCATTCAGGGAATAGGCCAGGACGGTTTCCCGGTCATCAAACACCACATTGACTCTTTTTTCCAGGGAGTTCGACAGGATATCCCAGAGTTCAAGACCATTATCCCAAATAAGTGTACCCTTTTCATCAAATGCCGCAATAAAGGCCGAGGTATAGCGAAAACCATCAAAAATATTATAATAGGATGGCATCGGGCGCCCATACCAGTCATACATCATCCTGGTCACGGTATGATATTCCGGATAATAGGCTTCAGCAACGAAAACATACACATCGTTGACTGGTACCACATTATGGATCAACAGATTATAATCAACGGTGATCTTTTCGTCCTTGCTGCCGCTTTTTCTGATCCGGGAGATATCGTTAATGGAAAGATTTTTATAAAAACTGTTGAATTCCGAAAAGTTGTGGTACCGGATATATGCACATGTATCACCGGCAATTTTGGTCACATAGAATCCGGTTGATTCCATGGTGATATCATCAGCACCCATATTATATTTACCTTTCGGATTATCCCGGTAAGTACCAATGATCAGCGCTTTATTACTGTCGATGGGAAGATATTCCCCGCTGTTTATCAGGTATATATTTTCATCATTAATGATTTCTACAGTTCTTAGTGGTTTCCAGTCATAACTATAGCTTCTCAGAAAAATTGACTCTTCGGTTTTCTCGATGAAGGTCTTATAGTAGATATTGATATCGTGACGAACAGTGTCCACATTCAGGCCAAGAAGGTAGCTCAAGCCTGTTTCGTTCAGTGGCACACTATCGGTCACTCCTGTTGTGAGATCAAACTTGTAGATATAAGCATTATTATCTTTCGTCTGAATGCCATAATAGGCTGTCGGGCCGACCACTTTAAAATGAGTGAGTGTTGATTTTTCGGGCACCCTGCCTGTCTTAGCCCTGATCACTCCCTCCTTTCCCGGTACTTTGATGATCTGAAAGTTATTGCCCTTAGAATTATTTTCGTCATTATAGTAAAAGAGGTACATGAAATTGTCATCAATCACTGATTTCTCGAGCCGGATATTTTTCAGAACAGGTAGTTCCTGTATCCAGATTTGCTGAAGGTTGATATCGAACAGTTTAAAGACCCAGATGATATGGTCTTTATCTTCGGTGGAGGCCACGCTTTCATAAAACAGGAGGAGGCCCTGTTTATCAAATGGTAAAACTGTAAAAGGCTGTGACTCAGATTTTGTTTCTATTTCCAGGCGCATCAGTTTATCGCTGAGGGCGATTTGATCTTCGGACTGGGCAAAGGCAAAGCATGAAGGCAGAATCCACAAAAAAAGGAGTATAGGCCTGATCTTAAGCATGTGATGGGTATATTACCCCTCCCCTTTAACCCCTCTCCTTGGGGAGAGGGGGGCAGGGGGGTGAGGTTATTTATCTTTCACTTCTTCAAAATCCACGTCGGTCACTTCATCGTCTTTGGATGACCCTGATGTTCTTCCGGTGTCACCGGTGCCCTGCTGAGGTCCGGCGTCCTGCTGAGGTCCGGCTGTGGCTTTGTACATCTCTTCGCTGGCAGCCTGCCATGCGGCATTCAGTTGGCTCATGGCATTGTCTATTCCCGGTATGTTCTTATCCTTATGAGCCTGTTTCAGATCTGCCAGCGCTCTTTCAATAGCCTGCACCTTGTCAGCCGGTATTTTATTCCCATATTCCTTAATCTGTTTTTCCGTTGAGAAAATCATGGTGTCGGCTGTGTTGAGTTTATCGATAGTTTCTCTTTCCTTCCTGTCGGCATCTTCATTGGCCTTCGCTTCATCCCGCATTCTTTTGATCTCGCTATCGGTCAGGCCGGAGGAAGCTTCGATGCGTATCTGCTGTGACCGTCCTGTACCTTTGTCTTTTGCTGATACATGGAGGATACCATTGGCGTCGATGTCGAATGTCACTTCGATTTGTGGTATGCCTCTGGGAGCTGGCGGTATGCCGTCAAGATGAAAACGTCCGATACTCCTGTTTTGTTGTGCCATGGGCCGTTCACCCTGGAGCACATGTATTTCGACTGTCGGCTGGTTATCGGATGCTGTTGAGAAAACCTCTGATTTCCTGACAGGTATGGTGGTATTGGATTCGATCAGCCGGGTACATACACCGCCCAGTGTTTCAATACCCAGTGACAGGGGTGTGACATCGAGGAGGAGGACATCCTTTACCTCGCCTGTGAGCACACCGCCCTGTATAGCAGCGCCAACAGCGACGACTTCATCAGGATTTACGCCTTTTGATGGTACCTTGCCGAAGAAATCTTCCACGATTTTCTGTATGACAGGAATACGTGTAGAACCGCCAACAAGGATCACCTCATCGATGTCGGAATTCGACAGGCCTGCATCCTGCATGGCTTTCCGGCAGGGACCAATGGTAGCCTGTACATATTTATCGATGAGTTGTTCAAATTTTGAGCGTGTCAGTGTTCTCACCAGGTGTTTGGGTATGCCATCGACAGGCATGATATATGGCAGGTTTATTTCTGTAGACGTAGAGCTTGACAGTTCGATCTTAGCCTTTTCGGCAGCTTCCTTGAGTCGCTGCAGTGCCATGGGATCTTTTCGGAGGTCTATCCGTTCATCTTTCATAAACTCTTCAGCCAGCCAGTCAATGACTGTATGGTCAAAATCATCACCGCCAAGGTGTGTATCACCATTTGTCGATTTAACTTCAAACACGCCATCGCCGAGCTCGAGGATGGATATGTCGAATGTACCGCCACCCAGGTCATAAACGGCGATTTTCATATCCTTATTTTTCTTATCAAGGCCATAGGCCAGTGAGGCGGCAGTAGGTTCATTGATGATACGTTTGACTGTCAGGCCGGCGATTTCACCGGCTTCCTTTGTCGCCTGGCGCTGGGAGTCGCTGAAGTAAGCCGGCACCGTTATAACGGCTTCAGTGACCTCATAGCCCAGATAATCTTCGGCAGTCTTCTTCATTTTCTGCAAAATCATGGCTGAGATTTCCTGCGGGGAATAAAGCCGGTCTTCAATTTTTACACGTGGAGTGTTGTTGTCACCCTTTGTAACGGGAAATGTCACCCTGTTTATCTCTATCTGAACACGATCGAAGGATTCGCCCATGAACCGTTTAATGGAATACACTGTTTTTTTGGGATTAGTGATAGCCTGGCGTTTTGCGGGGTCACCTACCTTGCGTTCACCATTCCCGGTAAAAGCCACGATCGAAGGTGTTGTCCTCCGGCCTTCACTATTTGGGATCACCACAGGCTCATTGCCTTCCATTACAGCTACACATGAATTTGTTGTTCCTAAGTCAATTCCAATTATTTTGCCCATTTTCTATTTTTTTTGATTGTATACTATTTTCAGGATTTTTAGCAGATATGTCAATCTTTATGCCAAACGGCCAGAGGCATAAGAATCTGACAGATAGTGACAAAAAGACAGTTAGGGACAATGATCAATGATCAATGATCAGTGATCATTGGATGGTGAATCATCCACCGATGACTTTGATGAATTTAATGTTTTTGGAGACCAGGACCACAACAGTGACTGGATTGAGGAAGAACTTACGTATTTTATTGTAGCGGCATGAGAAGATGCCTATTCCATTCGTGACATTTGTATATTCAGGCCGGTCCTGAACGATAGATGTCGAGGGGGCATTGACTTCCATATAGGTATTAAAATCATCGCCGGCAACAGAAAAAATGAAATCGACGGTCCCTGACACCCGGCAGTCCACCTGCAGTTCTTTTTCAGTATCATACGGAACTGTCGCTTCAAGATATTTAAAGAAATTCTCGTTGGCGATCTGGGTAAGCATCTCTTCGCCGCCGTCGAGTGTTTTGGATTTCTGTGATGTAAAGTGATAATCGACATACCTGAGCAAAGTGTCGGGATCATTAAAAAGCTTCTCTTTAAAATTAAACCGCATCACCACATCGTAACGTCTGCCATACTTTGCCGTTGTCCATTCGACCTCTTTCAATGAATTATTATCCGGGAATGATATCGTTGGTTTGGATGGATTATTTATTAGGGGTTTAACTATTTCAAAATCCCCGACAAGAAGTGTGCGAGCTGTAATATCCTTGCCGGTCTTTTTATTATGGATGATCAGTTTATAGGATGATTCAACATTGAGTTGATTTTTGGTGATGCACTTATAGAGTATCTGTTTGGGGTAATAGAATGTGCCTGTGTCCTTGTTATAGATGGAAGTTGTGTCAAAGTAAAATGTATTCGCCAATCCCCCGTATTTATCATACTCCTCAATTTTAACTTCAATGTTGTTGCCATAACTGCTTGAATCGGGTTCGCGGGCCATAAGCAGGGCATTACCTTCGCCGAGAAAGGCCTTATTGATTTTGATATAGGTGACGCTGTCGATCTGATTCAACAATCCGTAAACGACCGTAATATCTTCATAATTCCCCATGATATCCAGACTGGTATCACAGGATGACACAAATAACAAACTGGCAAGGGTTATGGAAAGCCATTTCTTCATGAACGCCAAAAGTAAATATTATTTATGTCACATCAATAGCGGTAACATTTTTTTATTCAGGGTTTGTTGTAATTTTGCAGAGAATTGAATCAATATAATTATGACCATTTCAAGTTTTGCTTCCATAAAAAAAATCACCACTCATGTCCTGCAGGATATGAAGTTAAAAGGTGAGATGATTGCTATGCTGACCTCTTATGATTATTCTATGGCCCGTATCATTGATGAAGCGGGAATAGATGTTATTCTGGTAGGGGATTCGGCATCGAACGTCATGGCGGGTCACAAGACCACGCTGCCAATCACCCTTAATGAGATGATATACCATGCGTCCGGTGTGGTTCGGGGAGTAAAACGGGCGCTCGTGGTGGTTGACATGCCATTTGGCACGTACCAGGGCAACTCCAAGGAGGCACTGGTGTCGGCTATACGTATCATGAAAGAAGCAGGTGCAGATGCGGTAAAAATTGAAGGGGGACGGGAGATTGAGGAATCCATCACCAGAATCCTGTCGGCAGGCATACCGGTGATGGGGCACCTGGGGCTGACACCGCAATCGATACACAAATTTGGCACTTACGTTGTGAGGGCGACGGAGGAACAGGAAGCGCTGACGCTGGTTGAAGATGCCCATGTGCTTGAAGAAGCCGGCTGCTTTGCCATCGTCCTCGAAAAGATACCGGCGACGCTTGCGGCAAAAGTGACCGGCGAAATCAAAATACCGACCATTGGCATCGGTGCCGGAAGTGGCGTTAACGGCCAGGTGCTTGTCATACACGATATGCTGGGAATCACACAGGAGTTTTCACCGCGGTTTCTGCGACGCTACCATAACCTCAAAGAGGAGATAAAAGGATCGGTGCAGTCCTATATACATGATGTGAAGACAAGGGATTTCCCCAATGAACGCGAACAGTATTAACCTGTCATGCTCTCATTAATGTCAGAATTTCAGGACATTGAAAACCGCCTCCTATACGAAGACAATCACCTGCTGGTTTTTAACAAACGTCCGTCTGAAATTGTACAAGGTGATAAGACCGGGGATGAGCCGTTAAGTGAGATCCTCAAAAGATATCTGAAAGAGAAATACCGGAAGCCGGGGAATGTTTTCCTTGGTGTGGTTCACCGGCTGGACAGGCCTGTGAGCGGCATCGTTTTGTTTGCCAAAACAAGCAAAGCGCTGGCCCGGCTTAATGAAATGTTACGTGAAGGAACCATTCATAAGACCTACTGGGCTGTTGTGAAAGATAAGCCGCCGGAAGACTCCGGCCACCTCATACATTATCTCAGGAGAAACGAGGAAAAAAATAAGACGTACGTTTATACAGACGAAAAAAAAGGGGGGTTGAAGGCTGAACTGATATACAGGATTATCGGCTCCAGTGACAAATATCACCTTTTGGAGGTCAATCTGCTGACCGGCCGTCATCACCAGATCAGGGCTCAACTGGCATACATTGGATGCCCGGTTAAAGGAGATCTGAAGTATGGTTATCCGCGCAGCAATGACGATGGTTCCATACATTTACACTCTTTTAAGGTGGAGTTTGTGCATCCAATAAAAAAGGAACTTGTGACAATTACTGCAGAACCGCCATCCTCTGATGCGCTCTGGAAGCTCTTTAGTCGGCAGGCGGCAGTCGGCAGTAGACAGTAGACAGTCGGCAGTCGGCAGTCGGCAATAGCCTATTTTGTCGTTTCATACACCTCATCTTCTGTTCCCAACCATTGAACCGGAAAAAATTAACATCCGTTCCCTCGTTTATTACATTTGAATTCAATATTTTTGCAGGCAAATATCAATAACACTTAATATGATTGGAACGATGACTTCAAAAGACCTGAAGCACCTGGAAGAAAAATATGGAGCGCATAATTATCATCCGCTGCCGGTGGTTTTATCACGCGGCGAGGGTGTTTACCTGTGGGACGTGGAAGGCAAAAGATATTATGATTTTTTATCAGCTTATTCGGCAGTGAACCAGGGACATTGCCATCCTACCATTGTTGAAACGCTTATTGACCAGGTCAAGGTTCTGACGCTGACATCGAGGGCTTTTTACAATGATGCCCTGGGGCCATATGAGAAGTATATCACGGAATATTTCGGGTATGATAAGGTTTTACCAATGAATACCGGTGCTGAAGGTGTCGAAACAGCCCTTAAGTTATGCCGCAAGTGGGCTTATGAGAAAAAAGGCATTGCCATGAACCAGGCAAAGATCATCACCTGTGAAGGTAACTTTCATGGCCGCACGATCACCGTAATTTCTGTATCAACCGATCCGGAGGCCCGCGACGGCTTTGGGCCCTACACTCCGGGTTTCATCACCATACCTTATAATGACATCCCTGCTCTTCAGAGGGCTTTGGAAGATCCCCATGTTGCCGGCTTTCTTGTGGAGCCTATCCAGGGTGAAGCCGGTGTCAATGTGCCCGACGACGGTTACCTTGCCAAAGCTTATGCCCTGTGCAAAGCTAAAAATGTCCTTTTCATTGCCGATGAAGTTCAGACAGGCCTTGCACGCACCGGAAAAATGCTGGCCTGTGACCATGAAGAAGTCCGACCCGACATAGTAATCTTGGGAAAGGCACTGTCGGGGGGCTTATATCCTATTTCTGCCGTTCTTGCCGATGATGACATCATGCTGACCATCAGGCCGGGACAACATGGATCGACATTCGGGGGGAATCCCCTGGCCGCCCGCACTGCCATTACAGCCTTGCAGGTGCTGCTGGATGAAGACCTCGCTGAAAATGCAGAAAAGATGGGCACGATATTCCGTAATGAGATGAGAAAAATCTCCGCCGACATGATTTCACTGGTCAGAGGCAAGGGGCTTCTCAATGCCATTATCATTCGTCCGAAAAATGGCAAGGAAGCCTGGGATGTATGCCTGAAGATGGCAGAGAATGGTGTTCTTGCCAAACCCACACATCTGCATATCATCCGTTTTGCCCCTCCGCTGGTGATCACCGAAGAGCAGATGATGGATGCGATCGATAGGATCAAGAAATCGATATTGTCTTTTTGATATAGCCTCAATAAAATTCTAAAACTGTGCCACGAGACGGATATTTATCTGCCTGGGCGTCAGCCTGTTCGGGACAGGATACTGGATATTATGAATATCCTTTACCCAGATGTATGACACCGTATTCAAATGCTGTAACAAGTTAAACACCTCCAGGCTTAACCACATAGCCTCAAAATACTTCAGAGGATTTTTGGGATTAAAGGAAGTGCCTTTACCGATAAGCTGTTTGGAAAAGCCGACATCCACCCTCAGATAAGATGATGACCTGAACTGCTGTTTGTATTTAGGCAAATCCGGAGGGCCGAAGGGGAGATTGGAGCCGTAAAGAAATGTCATATTCATCTTATAGGTAGGATTTTTAGGCAGGTAATCCTGGAAGTACAGGCCGAAGTTAATCCGCTGGTCGGTAGGCCGGCGGATGTACCCGGGATCAATGAAGTTGCTGTCTTTATCATAAAATCCGTCATCTGCGATATTCTCCATGGTTTTCATCAGCGACAGGCTGGCCCACGACTCCATACCCTGGACAAATTCGCCGTTGACCTTCATATCAATACCACACGCGTAACCGCGTGAATCGTTCTTTGCATAATACCTGATCCTTACATTATCAATCACATAGGGAATCAGATCATAAAGGTATTTATAATAAATTTCCGTGACGAACTTAAATGGTCTGCCCCAGGCCATGAAATTCAGGTCGCCACCCAATACTATATGAACTGATTTCTGTGCTTTGATATCCGGGTTGATGTTACCGTCAAGGTCACGCATTTCCCTGTAAAATGCAGGTTGATAATAGAGACCTGTAGAGAATCGGAAGACGACATCCTGTTTCCATGGAGGTTTATATGAAAGAGTAACACGCGGGCTGAACAGAAATTCTTTATTGAAGTCCCAGTAATTAAACCTGACACCTGCGACCAGCATCAGTTTTGAGCTATCGGTTTCAAGGATATTCAGGTTATCCTGTATGAAACCCGAGTACCTGTTGGAGGTGATATTGTTGGCATTCATGGCAAACCTGAAGAGTTCGAAGGGATAATCCTGTTGCAGTTCGGGATAGATATAGCCGACGGAATCGGGTGGGTGAGGCAGCGAGAAGCCTGCCGAATCGTTCATCTGCCATTCCAGCAGTTCATCGTTGATGATCTCCCGCTGATATTTCAGACCCCAATGCAGATACTGGTTCCATTTATCAGCCGAACCGCGGTGTTCAACATTGAAGACGGTTGCCTGCAGGTCGTTGCGAGCATGGTCAAGAAAAGAGCCTATGCCAAGGGTTTCTGTCGGCTGGCCGAATTCTTCGCTGGAATAATCCAATTCCAGCCTGCCGATCCAGTATTGACCCAGCAGATCATACGTCTCTGTTTCAAATGACCTGAAGGAAGAGGCGATGAATTTCAGATTAAGATTATTTTTGGGTTGGTAATCCACAGTAATCCCGCCAAGGTAATTCAAATACTTATCGAGTTCCTGACCTTCAAAATAGACCGTGAACTTATACGCTTCGTTGATAGCACCAAAAGCCGTCTCCCTGGATGTAGGCACAAGCTTATAGGAATTTCGGGCCACATAACCAAGGAATGAGAGGCTGAGCTTATCATTGAAAGCATATCTGATCAGTGTCTGGATATCGGTAAATGAGGGCTTATATTCGCCCTGGGTTTCAAGTCCTTTAAGGATATACTGGTTGGATTTCTGTCGCATACCCAGAAGGTAAGAAAACTTCTGATTTGGTGTTGCACCTTCCAGGTGCAGAGTGGCCTCCAGAAGGCTGAGGGAGAAAGAGCCTGCAAATTGTGTTGGTTGTTTATACCGGATATCCAGCACTGATGACATCTTGTCACCATATTTTGCGTCGAAGCCGCCGGCGGAAAAAAGTATGGAGGAAACCAGGTCGGAATTAAGGAAGCTGAGGCCTTCCTGCTGGCTGGCACGGATGAGAAAGGGACGGTATATTTCAATATCATTCACATAGACCAGGTTTTCATCATAATTCCCACCCCTGACCGAATACTGCGAACTCAGCTCATTGGTTGATGCCACGCCGGGAAGTGTTTTGATGAGGCTTTCGATGCTGTTTCCCGAGACAGTGGGCAGCAATGTGGCATCTTTGGGATTGATACGGGTGAGCGTCGTCGCACGGATCTGTTTATCCTGGATAAGGAGGCCAGGCAACTCAGTAGGAAGGATGACGAGAACGCAGTTTATTTCCCTACGTTCACCTGTGGTAAGAGTGAGCACATGCTCCTGCGTCTGGAATCCGATAAATGAAAAAACCAGGGTAATTTCCTGGCCGGCAGGTACAGGTATCTCAAACATACCTTCTTTATTGGTTACATTCCCACCAGAGGTATTCTTGACCGCTATGTTGACCATATCAACAGGATTCCCTTTCTGGTCGGTCACCCTGCCATATACAATGCCCTTATTCTGTCCATAAACGGACGACAGGAAAAGGATGAAAAGGCATGTTATGATCAACCTGGTCAATGTCATCGGGTGTTTTATCATGAATGCTCATTAAATTAACAGCAGTGCCTTATTTTTTCTTCCGTTTGAATTTCCCTTCTTTCCATGCTTTAAAGAATTGTGCCCAGGCAAAGGGGTCGAGGATGGTGATAGGTTGTGTTTGTCCGATATAATAGTTCCGGTTATAGATTTGCTGCTGCATATAATTCTTGTAATTCATACTGCCATCCATGGCATAAAGTTCAGCGCGTTCCCTCATTTCGGCCAACTCCAGGTTTTTCTGTGCGCGGACAAGGTCATCGTCAGGAATTTTAAGCTTGATAAATGCTTCTCTAAACTGTTCCTTTGACGGCCAGGGATAAATGACAGTTTCATCGAGCAGGGTGGTGTCGGCTGTCAGCGCTTTGATGAGAGAGTACCTTCTTCGCGTGATGGTATCAGGTATGACGTAAAACGATTTCTTAAAGCCCATGGCCGTGAAAAGGATTGTATCATTCCGGCGGGCCACGAACGAAAAATACCCGAAATAGTCAGCAACAGTGCCCCACCTGGTGTTTTTGATGACAATATGAGTATATGGAACAGGACGCAGGCTGTCGGCTGTTACGACAATACCGGAAAACTGGACCAGGTCATTGTCTCTTTCGTTCTTTGTCTGGGAAAAAGAGCGAGTACCTATCAGTATTAGCAGAATCAGAAGGCAGGTGATATATGGCCGGTGACGGGAAAATGAATTACTTATGTAGCAATATGGGTGTAAGATGATTTTAGATATTTTGTGTAAAAATCTCATGCAGGAGCAAAGATACATTAGAAAAATTAACGACTTACTACTGGTTTTATTTTTGCGGGGTTTAACTGAATTAAATCACAGTATGAACCCGAGGGCAATCCCTGAACCTAAATACCTCAGCAGGACAG
The DNA here is from genome assembly GCA_026391695.1 of Bacteroidota bacterium. NCBI lineage: Bacteria > Pseudomonadati > Bacteroidota > Bacteroidota bacterium. The sequence continues at coordinate 58,321 of JAPLDP010000076.1, read as the reverse complement.
CGGTGTATTTGACAGATCCCGGCTTGCTGCGCAGCCGGGATCAATTCGACTTACAAATTTTACTGCACTTTGTTTGTAAAATTTGAGTCTCATTAATAAAAAATGCTGCTGCCGGAAAGCAACAGCATCTCATATGTCAGTATCGGTGTTTTACTTCTGGAGATATCCTTTTTCCCTGGCTTTCTTAAGACAGGCATAGATGCCTTTCCGGTTGATATTTCTGATACCGGCGGCTGATACCCGCAAGGTGATCCATTTATCTTCCTCAGGAACATAAAACTTCTTCGTCTGGAGGTTGGGGTGGAATTTTCTCTTTGTTTTGATATTTGAGTGGGAGACGTTATTCCCAACCATCGCTTTCTTGCCTGTTATTTCACAAATACGTGCCATGGCCTGATTTATTTTCTGATTATTCTTTTTTAAAAAAGGACTGCAAAGGTCAGGATTTTTATTATAATTAACAAATCTGAAATTTTTTTTTATCTCACCCATGACTTAAGTCATGGGAAATGACTTAAGTCATGGGTCAATTAAAATCTAATTAAACTCCGGAGGAGATTCAATCCTGCGGCAGCAGTTCTTTTTATATTGCTTTCACGGTGTTGACCAAAGCGGAATCTCTGTGCTATTACCCTGTCGGGTGTGGCGACAGCGATCCACACTGTGCCGACCGGTTTGTCAGGTGTGCCGCCGTCAGGCCCGGCAATACCGGAGGTAGCAATCGCAAAATCGGTATGAAATTTCTTTTTCACTCCCACAGCCATTGAAGTGACAACCTCCTCGCTGACAGCGCCATGCCTGACCAACAACTTTTGGCTGACGCCGAGAATTTTTTTCTTTATTACATTTGAGTAAGCTATGACAGAACCGGTGTAATAATCCGAACTTCCCGGAACAGAGGTGATCAGGTGAGCAATATATCCACCGGTGCAGCTTTCAGCAGTAGATAACGTCAGTTTTTTTTCCTTTAAAATCCTGCCGATAATTTTTTCCAGCGTATCATCGTCATAACCAAAGATGTAATCGGGAATGATTGTTTTTAGCTTTTCAACCTGTTCTGTAATATCACGGGACAGGCGTTCCCTGTTCGATCCTTTGGCTGTGAGGCGTAAGCGGATCACTCCGGGTTGCGGAAGATAAGCCAAGTGAATATGCCGGGGTAAGGTTTCTTCCCATCCGGTGAGCATGTCGCACAAAGCCGATTCGCCTATTCCTTGTGTTATTATGGTCTTATGGATGATAATACCATCATGCTGCAATTGTATCACTTTCGGTAAAATATAATGGCTCATCATGTGTTTCATTTCAAAAGGAACGCCGGGCATCGAAACGATGATTCTTCCCTTGTCTTCAAACCACATGCCGGGGGCGGTGCCAATGTCATTTTTCACAGGAGTGCAGTTTGCCGGCACTTCCGCTTGTTTGCGGTTGCGTTCGGTGACTTCCATTCCCCTGCTGCAGAAGAGACGCGTCACATTTTCAAGGGCGACAGGATCAAACCGCAGGGTCGTATGGAAGTAATCACATAATGCGGCTTTTGTAATATCATCTTTGGTAGGCCCAAGTCCACCTGTCATTAGTACAATGTCGGCTCTGGTTGTGGCATCGGCCAGCGTTTTGATAATTGACTCTTTTTCATCGGATATGCTGGTGATCTGAACGACCTCGACGCCGATATTATTCAATTCAGAAGCCATCCATGCGGAGTTTGTGTCGACGACCTGGCCTATAAGAAGCTCGTCACCGATGGTAATGATTTCCGCCTTTATTATAGAACTGTCCATAACTCGTTGTATATCTTCATAATAAATCTAAAATCAACTTTTTCTCAACCATTCCTGAACTTCCTACGTATAAGCAAAGTTAGCTTTAAAAAGCAGTGTAAGAAATCTTCATTGAATGGAAAAATTTTCCGATTCTGAACTGATCATAAATTCTGACGGCAGCATATACCATTTACGATTAAAGCCGGAGCAACTGGCGCATACTATCATCGTCACCGGTGACCCGCAGCGGGTCCCTGACATATCAAAATACTTCGACAGCATAGAGTGGGAAATCCAGAACCGTGAGATCATTTCACACACAGGATACCTGAATACCCGCCGGGTTACTGTGCTTTCAACCGGTATGGGTGCGGATAACATCGATATTGTAGTTAATGAGCTGGATGCCCTGGTCAATATCGACCTGAAGACCCGAAGACGGAAAGAACAACATACGGCACTGAACATCATCCGACTGGGGACGTCAGGAGCCATACAGCCGGATATTCCGTTAAACGGGTTTATTGTCGCTGAATATGCATTGGGACTTGACGGCGTCATGAATTTTTATGCGGATAATAAACATATCGTTGAAAAGGAATTATCGGAGGCATTCATTCGTCATACACGATGGCCGGAATTCTTGTCACGGCCCTATGCTGTAAAGGCTTCACAGAAGCTCATTCAGCAGCTTGGCGATCATTTCATCCGGGGCATAACCATAACCGCTCCGGGCTTTTATGGGCCCCAGGGCAGGTCATTACGCCTGAAACTGGCATATCCTGAACTGAATGAAAAAATCGTAACCTTCCGGTATCAGGATTTAAAGATCACCAACTTTGAGATGGAAAGCTCTGCCCTATATGGTTTATGCGGACTTCTGGGCCATCATGCCCTGACCATCTGTATAGCCGTTGCTAACAGGGCTACGGGACAATTTGATCCGGACTACAAAACTAAAATTGATAAACTGATACAGGTACTTCTGGAGAGACTTAGGAATAAGTTGTGAGAATGAACACATGACTATTGAAAATAAATAATGCAAGATTATTCTGAATATAAAGAACTTCATGCGCTGATCAGTCTTCTGGATGATCCGGATAATCACATCTATGAGAAGATACAGGAGAAAATTTACACCTATGGTGTTGATGCTATTCCGGTTCTGGAATCAGCGTGGGAAAATGCATTTGATAATGTCATCCAGGAGCGGATAGAAGTGATCCTTCACAAGCTGCAGTTCGATAGTTTATATGCCGGTTTAAAAGACTGGGCCAATAAAGGGCATCAGGACCTGCTGAAAGGCTTCCTGCTGATAACCCGACACCAGTATCCTGATCTGGATGAAGATAAAATCAGGAGGCAACTGCAACATATCAAACAGGATATATGGCTAGAAATAAACAATGACCTCACCTCGCTGGAGAAAGTGAAAGTCATCAACAACATATTATTCGATATTCATAAATTCAGCGGGAATAAGAGCAACATCAGTGCGCCGCAGAATTCCCATATCAACACGGTACTGGAGACAAAAAAAGGTAATCCTCTCTCTCTGGGCATGATTTATATCATCATTGCCCATAAACTTGACCTGCCGGTATATGGTGTTAACCTGCCACAACATTTCATACTGGCCTATCTGAATGAAATCATGGAAGGCAGTGAACAAATCGTAAATGAAAAGGATATTCTTTTTTACATTAATCCATTTAATAAAGGGGCTATCTTCACCAGAAGGGAGATTGATCAATATATCAGGCAGCTAAAGGTGAAACCTGAGAAATCCTATTATTATCCCTGTAATAACCGCACTATCCTGCAAAGGCTGATCAGCAACCTCCTCTACTCCTATGAATCGCTGGGTTATGCCGATAAGGTCCGCGAGCTTAAAATACTGGGAAAAATTTTGAAATGATTTATGTTTATTTAACTCTATCCTTAAACAATGGGCTAATCTGCCACACTGTCTTAAGAATGATTTTCAGATCAGTCAGGATACTTTGGCTTTGTATGTAAAGAAGGTTGAGTTTCAGTTTTTCCGGCATAAGATAATGTATATAGGTCTCTTCAGGATCAGGGGAATTTCCAAGGATATCACTTTCCCTGATGAACTGAAGTGATGCATAATCGGTGAGACCAGGCCGGACAGAGAGGATTTTCTTCTGTTCTTCATCATATAATTCAACATATTTGCGCACTTCAGGCCGAGGACCTACGAAGCTCATATTTCCCGAAAGGATATTAAAAAGCTGTGGAATCTCGTCGAGTTTATACTTCCGGAGCGTTCTGCCGGCACGAGTAATACGGGCATCGCCGGAACCTATAGTGAGCAATCCTTTTTCAGAGAAATCCGTGAACATAGTCCGGAATTTTAAAATAGTAAAGTCTCTGTTATTCTTTCCGACACGGCTTTGCCGGAAGATGACACCTCCCGGGGAATCCAGAATAATATAAAGGGAAATCAGAACCATCAGGGGTGATAATATAATGATGAACAGAACAGCCAGAACAAGGTCAAAAATTCTTTTCATCATTCTTTTATTTTTTTATTACCTGTTCTACAGATTTCCTGACTGCCCGCACCACAATATCCAGTTGTTCATCTGAGAGGTCATAATAGACAGGCAGGCTGATTACCCTGGAGTAGTTGTCGAAGGCGACAGGGTAATCTGTGATAGTGTATCCGGCCGATTTATAATAGCTCATCATGGCCAGCGGGATGAAATGGACATTGACAGCTACCCCGTTATCAAAAATCCTGATGATGATCTGGTCTCTTTGCTGCTCATTCACACCCTTGATCCTCAGCAGGTAAACGTGGAAGGAAGATGTCCTGCTATCTGTTTCATAGAGGGGTAGCTGGGCCCATTTGCAGGTGGAGAACATACGGGAATAAAAATCAAATATTTCCTTGCGTCTCACCAGCATGTCTTTATCATATCGTTCCAGTTCAATCAGTCCGATAGCTGCCTGAATATCGGTAAGATTGCATTTATAACCAGGTTCTATGATATCGTACCGCCAGTTGGCTGTGCCGAATTTCGCCAGGGCATCTTTGGTTTGGCCATGCAACGATTTAATTGCCAGCTCTTTGTACAGATTTGGATGATCAAATTCTTCACCCAGGTTAAGGCAAATGGCACCGCCTTCGGCTGTGGTAAGGTTTTTAACAGCATGGAACGAGTACACGCTCACATCGGTGAGAGCGCCTGTCCGCTTGCCCTTGTAAACGGCGCCTACACTGTGTGCAGCATCGGACAGGATCAGTATCCTGCCGAGTTTTGTCTGAATATCATTACCGGGATTAAACTTTCTCCTGACTTTGTCACTTCTGACCAAGGCATTGATCTTATCGTAATCGCACGGGAATCCGGCCAGATCGACAGGCATAATGACCTTTGTCCGCGTGGTGATGGCATTTTCAATATTTTCAACAGTGATATTGAAATCTTCGCCGCAATCGACCAATACAGGTTTAGCACCACAATGGATGACGACATTGGCTGTAGCGGCAAAGGTGTAAACAGGAACGATGACCTCATCGCCTTCCTTCACGCCAAACCAGCGCAACATAAGTTCCAGTCCGGCTGTACAGGAGTTGACACACAGGGTGGCTTTATGCCCGCCATATTGTGTCAATTTCTGTTCGAAGAGCTTAACCTTGGGCCCTGTTGTTATCCATCCGGAGCGAAGAGTATCAACGACGGCGTTGATGATTTTCTGATCAATGCGTGGTGGCGAAAATGGGATCATAACATATAAGTTTGTTTATCTGTTGTAAGCTTTCAGAAAGCGGATTACATTATCTTCCACTCTTTTAAAAACATCAGTGACATCAGATCTGACAAATTTTTCACCGGTTATACTCTCATATAATTCAATATACCTTTCAGAGACCTGGTTCACAAAACGGTCATCCATTTCTGGTATCTGTTGTCCTTCCCTGCCCTGGAAGCCGTGGTCCATGAGCCATTCACGGACAAATTCCTTTGAAAGCTGTTTCTGAGGTTCACCTGCACGCAGCCGGTCTTCATAGCCTTCCTTGTAAAAATAGCGCGATGAGTCGGGTGTATGTATTTCATCGATAAGGTAAATCCTGTTGCCGGCCTTGCCGAACTCATATTTTGTATCGACCAGTATCAAACCCATTTTATCGGCCATTTCAGCACCCCTGCGGAAGAGTGCCAGTGTATATTTTTCAAGTTGTGCGTACTCTTCTTCCGGCACCAGCCCACTCCGGATGATCTCTTCACGTGATACATCCTCATCATGGCCAATTATGGCTTTGGTGGTGGGAGTAATGATTGGTTCCGGAAACTTTTCATTTTCTTTCATGCCTTCAGGGAGGGCAACACCGCAAAGGCTGCGTTTTCCGCTTTTATATTCCCGCCAGGCATGGCCGGCCAGATAGCCACGTACGACCATCTCCACTTTAAAAGGCTGGCAAATCCTGCCGAAGGTAACCATGGGGTCGGGAATGGCTATTTTCCAGTTGGGGAGGATGTCCTCGGTGGCATCGAGGAATTTTGTTGTGATCTGATTGAGCACCTGTCCTTTATATGGGATTCCCCGCGGAAGGACTACATCAAACGCCGATATACGGTCGGTAACGACCATCAACAGGTATTGATCATTAATATTGTACACATCCCTTACCTTACCAGTATAAAGATTTATCTTATCAGGCAAAGAAAAATTTGTTTTTATCAATGCATTTCTCATGACAAATAACACGTTTGTTTTTATCTTTTTATTATTGATTTTCGGAATGATAGGCTTTAAGTATGCGCGACACCAACTTATGGCGTATGATATCGGATTCATCAAGCACGACGATGGCAATACCTTTTATATTGGCCAGAATTTTGGTGGCATGCACCAATCCTGAGGGCTGATTGCCGGGCAGGTCAATTTGAGTGATATCGCCGGTGACGATAAATTTGGCTGACTTACCCATGCGCGTTAGGAACATCTTCATCTGGGGTTTAGTGGCATTCTGTGCTTCGTCGAGGATGGCAAAAACATTGTCGAGTGTACGACCGCGCATGAAGGCCAGCGGGGCTATCTCGATAGTTCCATCTTCCATATACGCCAGGAGTTTCGGGGTGGGCAGCATATCCCTGAGAGCATCATACAAAGGCTGCAGGTAGGGATCGAGTTTATCTTTCAGGTCGCCGGGGAGGAATCCCAGGTTCTCGCCGGCTTCGACAGCAGGACGGGTGAGAATGATGCGCTTCACTTCCCTGTTCTTCAATGCCCTCACAGCCAGCGCCACAGCCGTATATGTTTTGCCGGTGCCGGCAGGGCCGAAGGCAATAACCAGATCATTCTTTTCACTGCTATCTACCATCTTTTGCTGGTTTGCTGTGCGGGCTTTTATCAGCATGCCATATCGCCCATGAACGAGAATATCGCTGGTATCTATGCCTGCGGCATAGGACTCTCCCTCTTCCCCACTGAGAATCTGGAGTATATCATTTTCAACCAGCCTGCCGAACTTTTCGAAATGAAGAAGCAAAAGTGAAAACTTATCTTCAAAATTATTAATCTCGCTCTGCTCACCCATGACTTTGATAAACTCACCCCTGACAATGAACTTAAGTTTAGGGAAGTTCGCTTTTATCAGGTTCAGATTTATATCATTCACTCCATAGATATCAAGGGCACTGTAAGATTCGATACTAAAAACTTTTTCAGTCATAAAGTAAGGTGAGAATAAAATTTGTAACTTTGGCTTTCACAAAAGTAAGGGATTTTTTTATCTTCCGAAAAGTTTATCTGAATAACGCGATATTATGCCTGTTATCACGCTCACTAGCGACTGGGGGCTGAAAGATCCCTATCTGGCAAGTGTAAAAGGTACCATTCTGACCCAGCTACCAGATGCCACTATTGTTGACATCTCGCATAATATTGCCCCTTTCGACCTGAACCAGGCCTCTTTTATCATCAGGAATTCATATAAAAGCTTCCCGCTGAACAGTATTCATATTCTGAGTATAAATCCTGAAGCATCTATTCAAACGCCGCACACGGTCGTAAGACATGACGGGTATTTCTTTATCGGGGCGGATAATGGCATCTTTTCGCTGATCTTCGATAAAGAGCCCGAGCAAATCGTCGAAATTGACATCTTCCAGGATTCTGATTATTTTACTTTTCCCACACGTGATGTGTTTGTCAAGGCTGCAGTTCATATTGCCAAAGGTGGCCGAATAGAGGATTTGGGAACGGTCAAATCCTCCGTCAACAAGTTCTATACCTTCCAGCCTGTAGTGGATAGTCAGGTTATTAAAGGCAAGGTGATGTATATTGATGCTTTTGAGAACCTGATCACCAACATTACTGAGACGCTTTTCCGCAGTGTCGGAAAAGGCAAAAAATTTCAGATATCCTTTCGTACTCCAGGTTACAACATCATCTCCATCAGCAAATCATACAGTGATGTCCCCGAGGGAGAGATGCTGGCCATATTCGGCTCAACAGGTTTCCTGGAAATTGCTATGAACAAAGGCAATGCAAGCAGCCTGCTGGGAATGGAAATCGACGATATGGTCCGTATCGAATTCAGTTAAGATTAATGTTTATCTTTGCCACCTGTTTTAAGGAAATAATCAGCACACCTCCATGTTCACGTTATTTAAGAAAGAGGTCAGCAGTTTTCTCAGCTCGCTCATAGGGTATGTTGTCATTGCCGTTTTTTTGCTGGTCAATGGACTATTTCTATGGGTTTTCCCTGTGGAATTCAATATCCTTGATTTCGGCTATGCCACACTCGACGGATTATTCATCATCTCGCCATTTGTATTCCTTTTCCTCATTCCAGCCGTGACCATGCGGTCATTTGCTGAAGAGAAAAAAAGCGGTACAATTGAGCTGCTGCTCACAAAACCTCTGTCGGATTTACAGATTATCATGGCAAAATACTTTGCCGGACTGCTCCTGGTTATTATTTCGCTGCTGCCGACGTTGATCTATCTGATTTCAGTTTATCAGCTAGGGTTGCCAAAAGGAAACATGGATATGGGCGGAACATGGGGATCATATATAGGATTGCTTTTCCTTGGGGCTTCCTTTGTCGCTATCGGTCTGTTCGCCTCATCCCTGACAGATAACCAGATCGTCGCTTTTATCCTGGGTGTTTTCCTTTGCGGTGTGATGTATATCGGATTTGACCTGATCTATCCCCTGTTGATTTTTGGGGAAATAGATCTGTTTATCAAATCCATGGGAATAAATGCCCATTATTCGGCTATGAGCCATGGCGTGATTGATACGCGGGATGTTTTGTACTTTTTAAGTGTGACAGGCATTTTCATTCTGCTCGCCAAGGTTTCACTGGAAAGCAGGAAATGGGACAGGGCTAAGATTAAAACAACAGTTGAAGGGTGATTTTATAATGATGGGTAAAAAAATCAGAAATATCAGGCAAAATAATATCATCCAGCTTGTCATGGGATTGATCATCATTATTTTACTGAATATCATCGGCCAATATATATTTACCCGTTTTGACCTGACATCTGAAAAGAGGTACACACTTACACCGGCCACTAAAGATCTGCTGCGGAATTTAGATGATGTGGTTTACTTCAAAATATATCTGGAAGGGGAATTTCCGGCAGGTTTTAAACGGTTAAGCCGTTCAACAAAAGAGATGCTGGATGAATTCAGGGCATACAGCAACAAGATCCAATACGAATTCATCAATCCGTCGAAGGTGGGCAATGCAGGAGAAGTGAGGAGTTTTTACCAGGAGCTGATAAGGAAAGGATTGAATCCTACCGACCTGACAGTCAAGACCAGTGACGGCACATCGCAGCAGATCATTTTCCCGGGTGGTTTAGTCACCTATAAATCGCGTGAAATACCAGTTCAGTTTCTTCTGTCGCAGATGGGACAAACACCGGAATACATATTAAACAGTTCTGTGCAGAATCTTGAATACACGCTTTCCAGTTCCATCCGGAAAGTGACAATCGAGTCAAAGCCCTCTGTAGCATTTATCGAAGGTCATGGGGAACTTAAAGCACCCTATGTCTATGATATTACCAATGCACTGAAAGAGTTTTACACTGTTGAAAGGGTGAAGATCGACGAAAAGATTAATAGTCTGACACAGAGAGATTCGGCCGGAACAGGTCAGTTCATCGTAAAAAACAAATACAAGGCCATCATCATTGCGCAGCCTGACTCTGCCTTTTCGGAGAAAGATAAATTCATTATTGACCAGTTCATCATGCGTAGCGGTAAGGTGCTCTGGCTTATCGACCCGGTGTATGCCAGCATGGACAGTCTTGAAAACTCCAACCTGACGATGGGTCTGGCCATGAATCTCAACCTCGACGACCAGCTTTTCACGTATGGTGTACGGTTAAATCCTGATCTGGTGCTCGATCTCAACGCCTTACCCATTCGCATTGTCACCGGCATGATTGGTGACCAGCCGCAGATAGAGTTTCTGCCGTGGCCATTTTTCCCTGTCATAACCCCGACCGGTGATCATCCTATTATCAAGAATCTCAATGCCCTCATGACGCACTTTGCCAGCAGTCTTGACACAGTCGGGGCAAAAGGCATTAAAAAAACCATATTGCTTACGACGTCTCAATATTCACATAAACTTCAGACACCTGTGCTGATAAGCCTGGATATGCTCAAGGAGGAGCCCGATCAAAAGCAGTACAGTGAACAGTACATCCCCATAGCAGCATTGCTGGAGGGTGAATTTCAGTCGGTATTCAGAAATCGTATTCCGCCTGAAATACGCGATAATCCTTTAATTGACTTTCATGACATAAGTCCGCCCAATAAAATGATCGTGGTGGCCGATGGAGATATTATCCTGAATCAAATGCATATGACACAGGGGTATCCCCTGCCGCTTGGCTTTGACCAGTATACGCGGCAGACGTTCGGCAACAGGGATTTTATAATGAATGCCATGAATTATCTTTGTGATGATTCAGGGAGTATAGCTGCCAGGACCAGAGAGGTGAAACTCCGGCTGCTCGATAAGACAAAAATCAGTGACGAAAAAATCACCTGGCAACTCATTAATATACTGATACCAATACTTCTTGTCGGTGTAATGGGTGTTGTACAGTATTTAATAAGGAAAAGAAAATATTCACGTTGAAAGCAAGTGTAAAGACCGACACTGCAACCATTAAACTTAACTGCAAGACATTAAAACTACAGGCATAGCTATCAACATTCGGACAGATCTTTTACCAACATTCAGTAAAACTAAAAAAGCCAAATTTACCCACTACACCAAGACGATAAAGCGGTATAAAATCGTAAATTAGCATCTTTAATAGTTGACAGAGAATTTTAATGAAGTTATTAAAACAGACACCAAAAAAAGCACTTAAAGCATTCTTAAAGCAAAGACCTTTGAGAAGCGAAATAGATGTTTTCAAAACCAACCTCATTACTTTGCTTGACAAGATTAGCGTTATTGAAAACCGACCTAAAGACGAAAGCGAAGAACATTTAAAAAACGACCTGCGTGACTTTTTGCGTGACACCTATTACAAGGACACTAACGCTATAAACACCAAAGACAAGAAAGATTTAGTAATTCATTTAGGCAAAACCACCGACAGCGAAGTTGGCGTTATCATTGAAGCCAAAAGACCAACAAACATTAATGAAATGGTCTCGGGTGACAACCCAAACAAAAAAGCACTTCACGAATTAATACTTTACTACTTAGACGAGAGAAACAAAGTTGGCAACAACCAACTGAAACAACTTGTAATAACCAATGTAAACGAATGGTACATTATAGACGTAAACCATTTTGACAAACATATTAACCGCAATAAGCAAATAAATAAACTATACGAAACAAAAATCAACGATAAAAAAGACAATCCGTTCTTTTATGAGGAAGTTGCTAAAATAATTGAGAAAATAGATGTTGAAATACCTTGTGTTTACTTTGACATAAGGGAATACGACACCATTTTACGGAACAACAAAAAGGAAGATGACCGGGAATTAACAGCATTGCAAAAAATTCTTTCGCCACAGCATCTATTAAAAATTGTAACGCCAAACGACAGCAATTCGCTTGACGAAAGGTTTTACAAGGAATTGCTTCATATAATTGGTTTAGAAGAAGCAAAAGAAGGAGGTAAAAACATTATAATGCGAAAGTTAGAAAACAAAAATCCTGCTTCGCTTATTGAATCAACAATTGATGCAATTCTTACCGAAGATTCATTACATCGCTTACCTGACCAGACAATCTATGGAGAAGCAGAAGAAGAACGGATTTTTAATATTTCGTTAGAGCTTTGCATTACCTGGATAAACAGAATTTTATTTTTAAAATTATTAGAAGGGCAATTAGTCACTTATCATCCTGGAAACAAAGAAAAATACCTTTTCCTAAATAGTGCTATAATAAATGACTTTGACGAATTGTTTAAACTTTTCCATAAAGTGTTAGCTGTAAACCTGAAAGACAGAACTGAAGCTATAATAGGCAAATTCAGCCAAGTTCCTTACTTAAACAGTTCGCTTTTTGAAATTAGCGAATTGGAAGACCAAACCATAAAACTTAATTCGCTTGACAATGATGGACAACTTGAATTAATAAACACAACCATTCTAAAAGATATAAAAAAGAAGGCAGACAGGCTGCCTACGCTCGAGTATCTTTTTAAATTTTTAAATGCTTACAACTTTGCAAGTGAAGGAACAGAGGATGTTCAGGAGGATAACAAAACCATTATCAATGCTTCGGTTTTGGGTAAAGTGTTTGAAAAAATTAACGGGTACAAAGACGGTTCTATTTTTACCCCCGGCTTTATTACCATGCATATGTGCAGGCAAGCAATCCGACTGGCTGTAGTCGAAAAGTTTAACGAAGCCTTATCCAAAAACGGAAAAAATCTTTTCGACAAATTTGAAGATGTAAAAAACTACACTCGACGGCTATATAAAACACAGGATATTTTAAGAGCCAATGAAATAATTAACTCACTTCGTATTTGCGACCCTGCGGTAGGTTCAGGACACTACCTGGTTTCGTCGCTCAATGAAATTATTTGTATTAAAGCCGAATTGGGGATATTGGCTGACGAGCATGGTAACAGCATAAGCGGTTATGAAATTGAAATTATAAACGACGAACTCATTATTACCGATCCTAAAGGCAATAGTGTAGAGTATAAATTGCAAAATGGCAAACCTGTAAGTAAAGAAATGCAGCATCTGCAAAAAACACTCTTTCACGAAAAGCAAACCCTTATCGAAAACTGTTTGTTTGGTGTTGATATCAATCCAAACTCGGTAAAAATCTGCCGTTTACGTTTGTGGATCGAACTATTGAAAAACGCTTACTATAAAGAAGAAACCGACTTTTTGGAATTGGAAACACTTCCCAATATTGACATCAATATAAAATGCGGAAACAGTTTATTGAGCCGTTTTCCATTAGATGCTGATTTGAGTAAGGCATTGAAAAGCATAAAGTATGATATAAAAGCATACAGAGGTTTTGTAAATGAATACAAAAACGAAAAAAACCGTGAAGTAAAAAGAGGTTTGCAAATAATAATTGACACCATTAAAAGCGACTTCCGCACTAACCTTGACGACCCGTTTAAATTAAAAATTTCGAAAGCAAGGGGTGAAGTACTAAATGTTATGAGCGACCTGAACCGAAAACAACAATGGGGTGAAAAAATACCTAAAGAGCTAAAAGACAGACTTGATAAGGCATCAAAAAAATTAGTAAAGTTGGAGGCTGAAAAAGAAGCTATAATTAATAATGCCATTTATAAAAACGCATTTGAATGGCGTTTTGAGTTCCCAGAAGTGCTGAATAACAATGGAGACTTTGAGGGCTTTGATTTAATTATTGGAAATCCACCATATATTAAAGAGGATGCGAATCGTGATGCTTTTAATGGACTAAGAACAAAAGAATGCTACCAAGGTAAAATGGATATTTGGTATTTGTTTGGTGATTTAGGGTTGAAACTATTAAAACCAAATTACAACCTGTGTTATATTGCTACAAATAACTGGGTAACAAACGCAGGTGCTTCAAACTTTAGAAACATTGTTATAAAAAACAACCAAATAATTAATCTTACTGATTTTGGAGCGTATATGATTTTTGAAAACGCATCTATTCAAACAATGATTATGCTTTTCAAGAACAATCAAGAAGCCGACAACTATGCTTTTGATTACAGAAAATTAGAAGGCGAAAAACTAAGCCAAGAAAACGTTTTAAATTTACTTACTGGATTGGAGACAGAAAACACAATTTTACTTTTCCCAAAAATCAGTAAAGAAATTTTGCTAAATAAGCCATTGACTTTTAATACTGATAGAAACTCTGAACTGCTTGATAAAATAAAAGCAAAACATAATTTTTTTCTTAGAGAGAAAGCAAATAGAGATTTAGAACTACAAGCGGAAGTTGGTTCAGGAATTGATGTTCTTCAAGATTTTGTTAGTAAAGCGAATTGTGAAAAGCTAATTGGAAAAGCAAAAGTTGGTGACGGAGTTTTTGTTTTAAGTCAAATTGAATTTGACAATATGAGGTTCAGCAAAAAAGAAAAAGAAATAATAAAACCGTATTACACAACAGAGCAATTACAAAAATATTCCGGCCATCCTGAAAACCAGTATTGGATACTTTACACAAAATCAGACATTGGTAAACTCGACAAGGAAACAAAAAAGATTCCGATAAATGATTATCCCAAAATCAAAGAGCATTTGGATAAATTCAGGAGCATTATTACTTCGGATAATAAACCCTACGGTTTACATAGAACAAGAGAACAACATTTATTTGAAGGTGAAAAAATATTTGCCCTAAGAAAATGTCCAAATGAACCTCGTTTTACATATACAGATTTTGATTGTTATGTTTCACGGGCATTTTTAGTAGTTCAAAGCAATAGAATAAATCTAAAATATTTAACTGGTTTACTCAACTCAAAACTGATTGCTTTCTGGCTTCATAAAAAAGGCAAAATGCAAGGCAATGCTTATCAATTAGATAAAGAGCCATTACTTGAAATTCCTATTTATAAACCAACAGATTCAGAAGCCAATAAAATTGCGACATTGGTTGATAAAATAACTGCTCAAAAACAACAAGGCATTGACAGTACAGAAAACGAAAGAGAAATAGATGAATTGGTTTATAATCTTTATGATATTACATCGGAAGAACAAAAAATAATTGAAGGGAATTGAAAAAGTTAAATTAACTCTAAATTTGAAAGGTAATAGATGAAAGAGGAAATTAATATAGCGGTAAACCATGAAGTTCTTGTTTGGGCAAGAGAAGCTATAGTATTGAACCGAACAAATGCATCTGAAAAAACCGGAATATCAGCAAAGCGTTTAATTCAATTGGAAGAAGGAGAAAAACAACCAACATTAGACGAATTAAAGGAACTTTCAAAAGCTTATAAAAGAACTATTGCAACTCTATTACTGACTAAACCTCCAAAGGAAAAGCCACTTCCAACCGACAGAAGAACTATTGACTCAAAAGATTTAGGAAACTTTCACGAAAAAACCATTATGGCAATTCGTAAAGCCCGGGCACTTGTTGTTTCATTAGTTGAACTAAAACAAGATGCCGACATTGCAATTCCCCGTTTCCAATACAAAGCATCAATACAAGCTAATCCTGCAACAATAGCAAATAAGCTACGCAAAGAATGGAATTTAGGCGAGATAAGACAATTGGAAAATATCAATTATGCTTTAGAGGCATATATTGAAAAAGTGGAATCGTTAGGAATTGCAGTTTTTCAATTGAGTTTAACTCAAGACCAGTTGAGAGGATTTTCAATGGTGGATGAAATTGTGCCAATAATTGGAATCAAAAGGGGTGGAGAACAAGCGTCAGCAAAAATTTTCACGCTATTTCACGAACTCGGTCATATACTATTAACTGACGGTGGGTTGTGCGATTTAACAGAAAACATCAATCAGCAGATTGAAAAATGGTGTAATGCTTTTGCGGCTGAAATACTAATTCCGACATCTGAACTTTTGCAAATGAATATTGTAATAGAACAAAAGTCAAAAGGAAAAAAGATGTGGGCAAAAAAAGATTTGATTGAATTGGCAAATCATTTTCACGTTGGTCCATTGGCTATTTTAAGAAGTTTGTTAGAAAACAAACTTACAACTCTTGAATATTACAAGGACAGGCATCAAGCCTGGAATAAACCAACATTCGGCAGAGCAAAAAAACCGGAAGGAAGAAACATTGCAAAAGAAACAATTAAAGAAAAAGGTAGAACATATATCTCTCTTGCATTTTCAGCATTTGACCAAAATAGAATTGACCTTAAAGACCTTTCAGATTTTTTGGGAGTGAAGCTTTCATACATTCCCAAAACTCGTCAATTGTTAAATGCTTAGAAAATGCAATTAGATTTTAATCAGGGAAATATTATTTATGTGATTGATACAAGTGGTTTAATAATGCTTGAATCAACTTTTAAATATGACAACCCAGTATTCATTGCTATTTGGGAAGAAATTGAAGAATTAATCAAACGAGGTCGTTTCAAAACAATTGATTTTGTTGAAGATGAAATAAACAATTACGAAGGCAAGCAAGATTTTTTAATGAAATGGATGAAGAAATGGAAAAAGCTTTTAGTTGTCCCGACAGATGCTGCAAGTATAAACGCAGCTATTCCAATAATTAATGAGGAATATAACTCAGGATTTTTTGATGCAAAAAAACAGGCAGAAGGAAAAGAAGAAGCCGACCCTTATTTGATTGCATATTGCAAAACTCACAATTGTGTATTGATAACCAATGAGAGTAAAGTAAAACCAAACAGAATTCCAGGCGTTTCAGCAAAAAATGGCGTAAAGTGTATTGATATAAATGATTTTTTAATAGAAAGAGAATTGAAAATGGAAAGAAAGAAGAAATAACCCAGTACAATACTATGAAGAAAAACACCATCATATTTATTATAACCATTGTCCTGGCAATCATTGCTGTCACACTGATCATCACCAGCTCGAAAAGCACTATAAGGCGTGAATTGAAAGATTTTGCCGTCGATGACACTTCCAATGTGTCAAAAATCTTTCTGACCGATAAGAACAACAGGAATGTTTTATTGGAGCGGCAAAGTGACGGATCATGGCGACTGAATGGAAAATATAAAGCCCAGCAGGAAAGTGTTGACCTGTTATTAAAGACTATGCTGAATCTGGCTATTTTGGACCCTGTGCCACAGTCAGCCCTGAATACCACAATAAAGCTTCTGGCTACAGGCTCCATAAAAGTAGAGATTTATCAACAGGTTTACAGGATTGACCTGTTCAACAGGATCAGGCTTTTCAGGCATGAAAAAAAATCGAAGACTTACTATGTCGGGCATGTCGCACAAAACAACATTGGCACATACATGCTGATGGAGAACTCTGAAGTACCTTTCCTGGTCTATCTGCCGGGATTAAGGGGATTTGTCCAGTCAAGGTACAACACACGGGAAAAAGACTGGCGCGATCATCAAATCTTTGCCAGCAAACTGCAGGACATACAATCGGTGGAGGTTGAATTTGTTGAAAATCCCAACCAGTCATACAAGGTCGTGAATCATGACGACAGACTCTTCTCACTCATATCTTTGGCTGATAAAAAAGAGATACCTGACTTTGATACCAATAAGGTGGTGAATTTTTTGGCTTCCTTTGCCAACATACGATATGAAGCCCTAATTGTCGACATGTTCCCCAGCCGTCGTGACTCGATCATTGCCAACCTGCCGTTTCATGTCATCACGCTTACCGAAAAATCAGGTAAAAAGTTTGTCGTAAAAACTTTTCACAAACCAGGAGTGCCCGGTGAGATCGATTATAAGGGTAATTCTTTGCCATACGATATAGACCGGTTTTATGCACTCATCAATGATGGAAAAGATTTTGTCCTGATTCAATTCTATGTCTTTGATAAAATTACCAGACCCGTCACATATTTCAAACATTCATCATAAAGATGCACAATGTGGCATCAAGCTCAATGTAAAATCGGGCTAATGAATATCTTACAAAAGTATAAAAGTCTCCGGCCAGAGGTGTACTTCTATCTGATGCTGGTATTTGCATTGTTGATGCCTTTCAATGGTCTGGTTGTCTCCTATTCTATCGGGTTGATCTTTTTAATCTGGTTATCAGGTCCCGGATTCGGCAATGTACGCGGGTCATTTCGCCATGGGGCAAAACACTGGTGGATTTTGTCGTTTTCGTTGCTTTACCTTTTATATCTGGCCGGCCTGGCTTATACCAGAAACCTGACTTATGCAGGTGAAGATATGCAAACCAAGCTTTCCCTGCTTCTCTTCCCGCTGATGCTATCATTGACCGATGACGCGGTTTTCGACACAAAAAAAACTCATACCCTGCTGCGGACATTCATTGCAGGCGTGTTTCTTTGTACATTGACCTGCCTGATCCATGCTTTTATTCAGTATTTTGCCTCCCACTCCAAAATGGCATTTTATTACACCAATCTTTCCTGGTTCCAGCACACCACTTACCTTTCCATGTATATCAGTTTTGCCATCACCCTGCTATTCTATTTTCTTCTGCTGAACAGAATGTCAAAGATGATAAAGGTACTCATCATATTGCTCATCGTTTATTTTTCAGTTTTTATCGTTTTATTGAGTTCCAAGGCTGGCATATTGACTCTGAGCCTTGTTATGTTTGTCATGGCTTTTTATCTTCTGTTTTTCCGCAGGCGAGTGATACTGGGCATCTCCCTGATAGGATCAGTGGTTCTTTTTTTTCTGCTCGCTTCATTTCTTTTTCCTAATGTCTATTCACGGATTGAACGGACAAGGAAAGCCATTGAAAATTATGATTCCGGCGTAAGAAACAGCGAGGAAAGTACAGATGCTAGGTTACTGATCTGGAAAAGTGCTGTGGAGATCATCCGTGAGCACCCGTTATCAGGTGTAGGAACAGGTGATGTGAAGGATGCCCTGCTCGAAAAGTACAATGAAAAGGGCATGACAGATGCTCTATCACACCAATTAAATGCGCACAATCAATTTCTACAGACAGGTATAGCTATTGGACTGGCAGGAACAACCGTTTTACTGGCGATGTTTATCCTGGCGCTGATCTACGCCATAAAAAACCGGAATATTGTCTATCTCCTTTTCCTGGGAATTAATGCCGTTAATTTTCTTTTTGAATCGATACTTGAAACACAGAATGGGGTAGTTTTTTATGCCTTTTTCAATGCGTTCCTGTTCTATAAAATAAAAGAGCTCAGGTGGCCAGAGTAAAATGGCAGCCTGAGCTCCGGATATTAGTTGTGCCGGTTTTTAAACGACACCATGAGCCAGCATAGATTCCGCCACCTTGACAAATCCACCAATGTTAGCACCTCTCACATAATTTGTGTATCCATCTTTTTCTTTACCCCATTTCACGCAAGTGGTATGGATATCTTTCATGATCTGATGTAACCGTGCATCCACTTCTTCTCTTGTCCATGACAACCTCAGTGAGTTCTGTGACATTTCGAGACCTGATGTAGCAACACCACCGGCATTGGCAGCCTTTCCGGGACCATAGAGTATCCTGGCTCCCAGGTATACGTCAATAGCTTCGGGTGTGGATGGCATGTTGGAGCCTTCTGATACGACCTGGCAACCGTTTTTGATCAGTGTCCTGGCATCATCGCCATTGACTTCGTTCTGGGTTGCCGCTGGTAATGCCACATCACATTTAACACCCCATGGACGGAGGCCTTCATAATATTTGACACCATATTTGTCGGCATATTCCTTTATTCTTCCCCTTTTCACATTCTTCAGGTGCATGATAAAGGCGAGCTTTTCGGCATTAATGCCATCGGGATCATGGATGAATCCGGCGGAGTCGGACATGGTAACCACCTTGGCGCCCATTTGTGTGGCTTTTTCCGTTGCATACTGTGCCACATTACCTGATCCGGAAACGAGGCATATCTTTCCTTTCATGCTGTCACCTTTGGTGTTTAACATCTCTTCAGCAAAATAAACTTGGCCATAACCAGTAGCTTCCGGTCTGATGAGGCTGCCACCCCATTCACGGCCCTTGCCGGTAAGAACGCCGGTAAATTCATTACGTAACCTCTTGTATTGTCCAAATAAATAACCTATTTCCCTGCCGCCGACACCAATGTCGCCTGCCGGAACGTCTGTATCAGGGCCTATATGACGGAATAACTCATTCATGAAACTCTGGCAGAACTGCATCACTTCCATGTCGGATTTCCCTTTGGGGTCGAAGTCAGAACCACCTTTACCACCACCCATCGGAAGGGTCGTCAGACTGTTTTTAAAGACCTGTTCAAAAGCAAGGAATTTGAGAATGCCAAGGTTCACCGTCGGGTGAAACCTCAATCCACCCTTATAGGGTCCGATGGCACTATTCATCTCAATCCTGTAACCTTTGTTTATTTGTATCTCGCCCTTGCCATCAACCCATGGGACCCTGAAAAGGATAACCCGTTCCGGCTCAACACACCGTTCAAGGATCTTTGCTTCTTTGTATTTCGGATTTTCTTCCACGAATGGAATCAGTGTTGCAACTACTTCTTCGACTGCCTGGTGAAATTCAATCTCACCGGGGTTCTTTGCGATAACTTTGGCCATGAAATCTTTGACCAATTTTTCATGAACTGGATTTGCCATAATGATGTAGTTTTAAGTAAGTAATTTTTTTATTATGATTAATAACTGAAAAAGCTGATGAAGATTTTGAGGGAGCAATATTAATTAAAATAATTTAAATAAAAATCAGGATATTACGCTTTTTTTTCTCTCTTTGACAAATGTTAATGAGAGTGCGACAGAATGCAAATTCAAAAAAAAGTAATTTTATCCCTGTTATGATATTAAGAAAATTGATCACAGCATGACAGTAAAAGGTTCAACAAAAAAGGTCGGGAAAGCAGTTGAAAAACCTGAACCGGACGACGTGGAAACCAGGCAGATAATCCTTGATCCGGTCCATTACCAGCAGCTTCTGCAAGAGAAGCAGGAACGTATCAAAGAGCTGACAGCTATAAACCGGACAGTCCGCCTGCTCAGGGCTCAGCATTCAGTTGATGATACCCTTCAACAGATTTGCTCCATTCTTCAGGCTGCCTATCAATATCCGGATTACACCTGCGTCAGGATCACTTTTGATAACAGGACATTTACCAACCTGAATTTCCGAGAAACCAGATGGACACAATCACAGGATTTTGAAACCAGTGACAATAAGCGCGGTAACATCGAAATATTTTATCTTAAAGATTTCCCTGAACTGGATGAGGGACCTTTTCTGAAAGAAGAAAGGGACCTGATAATCAGCATCGCCGGGATCATCGCCAGTTATCTAAATTCACTCAAAAGTCTCGAACGTTCGCATGAAACGCAGGAGAGATTAAAGGAGCTGGCATGCATAAACCGCACAAGCAGCATCCTGAAAGAAGGAAAACCTATCGAGGAAGCTTTATTGCAGATTTGCCAGATCCTGCCACAGGCATGGCAATATCCGGAGTTTGCCGTTGCACGTATTCAGTTTGATGGCATGGTATTTAAAAGTCAAAATTTTAAAGAAACCAAATGGACGCAGAGTCAGCATTTCGAAACCATTGACAACCAGGAAGGTGCTATTGATATCTTTTATACGAAAGAATTTCCTGAATCGGATGAAGGCCCTTTCATGAAAGAGGAAAGAGAGCTGATTAACAACCTGGCCAGCCTCATCGCCGGCTATCTGAACAGTGTCAAAGGCAAGGCTCTTCTCAGGAAGACACTTGATGACAAAACTGTACGCGAAAAATACTCCTCTGATGATGGAACATCCAAATATAGCCGGCAGCTCCTTCAGACTTTCCTCAATAAAAGCAACTATAACCGTGATATTTACCATGACCTGATGCCTTTTATGGTAAAAGAGATTCTCCTGGTTGCCAACCTCTATGATGCTTACAGCATCGAAAAAGAGGGCAAATTCTCAGAATATGTGTTGGGTGACTATCAGCAACTCAATCTCACCTCCATACCGCGTATTACAGGCGTGTCCACGCCGGAAGAAGCAATGAATCAGCTCCATATCAAACACTTCGACCTGGTCGTCATTATGGTGGGAGTTGATAAGAATCTGCCCATCGTACTTAGTGAAATGGTTAAACTGGAATTCCCCTATATTCCGGTTTTCCTGCTTCTGAATAACAATTCCGACCTGGCGCTTTTTGAAGGCAGCGATAAAAAACTTCCCAATATCGATAAGGTTTTCATTTGGAATGGTGAGTCCAAGATGTTCCTGGCCATGATCAAACATGTAGAAGATAAAATCAATGTTGAGAATGACACCAAGGTAGGATTAGTCAGAATTATCCTTCTCGTTGAGGACTCAGCAAAATATTATTCCCGTTATCTGCCTATACTTCACCAGATCGTGATGGAGCAGACCCGCCGCATCATTGATGATGTGGCTACGGATGAATTATATAAAGTTCTGAAGCTGCGGGCACGGCCAAAAATCATCCTTGCCTCAAGCTATGAGGATGCCATTTATATATTTGATAAGTACAAGGAATATATCCTTTGCCTTATATCGGATATTAAATTTGAAAAAGGCAGCAGGATGGATGAAATGGCGGGCATCAACCTGGTGGAATATGTTCGTAAAGAGATTCCGGCATTACCCATCATCATCCAATCGTCGGAGCTATCAAACCAGGAAAAAGCCTTTGAGATGAAGGCCACTTTTATAAATAAAAACTCCGACAGTCTGAGCCAGGATCTAAAGAGTTTCATCACACATTTTCTGGGTTTCGGAAATTTTGTTTACAAGGACAGCATGGGGAAACAGATAGCTGTTGCCCGTTCCCTGAAGGAATTTGAGAACCAGCTCAAGACTATCCCTGATGAATCACTTATCTATCATGCCCAGCGTGATCATTTTTCCATGTGGCTGATGGCCCGCGGTGAGATACAGGCAGCGCGGATACTACTGCCACATAAGGTCACCGACTTCAAAAATCCGCAGAATATCAGAGAATACCTCATCAGCGTCATCCAGCAATTCCGCAATGAACAAAATAAGGGGAAGGTCATCCCCTTTGAGGAATCAGCGATACTTGACGAAAGCAACGTGGTGAGCCTGACCTCTGGCTCACTGGGAGGCAAAGGCCGTGGTCTGGCTTTCATCAATACGCTCATTTATAATTACGATTTTTCGGAACACATCCCGAATATCAATATCCGTGCTCCGAAAACATCGGTCATCGGCACCGAAGAATTTGAGTATTTCATTCAGCGAAATAACCTGTATGATATCGTCATTGGTGAAACAGATTACGAAGAGATCAAACAAATGTTTATCAAAAGCAAGCTGACTGAAAGTCTGATTAAAAAACTGAAGATCATTCTCAAGCTGATAAACAAACCGTTGGCCGTAAGATCTTCAGGATTATTTGAAGACTCCCTGATGCAGCCATTTGCCGGCATATTTGAGACCTATCTGCTGCCCAACTGCCATCCTGATTTTAATGTGAGGCTCCAGCAACTGATGGATGCCATAAAACTGGTTTTTGCATCTGTGTATTCATCATTGTCGAAAAGCTATATCCAATCGGTTCATTATAAGCTCGAAGAGGAAAAAATGGCGGTCATCATACAGGAAGTTGTTGGCAATCAATTTGAAAATGTCTTTTATCCCCATATCAGCGGCGTAGCCCAGTCGTATAATTACTATCCGTTTTCATATATGAAGCCGGAAGAGGGTTTTGCAGTTATTGCACTTGGCCTTGGCAAATATGTGGTGGAGGGCGAAAAAGCCTACCGGTTTTCACCGAAATACCCGGCTGTCGAAATCAATTCTCCCAAAGATCAGTATCTTAATTCACAGTTACAATTTTTTGCTGTGGACCTGTCCAAAAAAGATGTTGACCTGCTGGAGGGTGATACGGCTGGTCTTATTCGGCTGGATATTGACGATGCGGAGCGTCATGGAACCCTGACTCACTCAGCATCGGTATATGACATTGAAAACAGCCGTATTGTTTCGGGTATTTCCCACCCCGGACCACGGATCGTCAATTTTGCCGATATCCTGAAATACAATTATGTGCCTCTATCCCAAACCATTGAGGTTGTGCTTGATGTGGTCAAAGAAGCGCTTGGCTCACCTGTGGAAATCGAATTTGCTGTTGATCTGAACAAGGATGAGGACATGAAGGCATCGTTCTATCTGTTACAGATCAAACCACTTATCGGCAGCGCACAGGATTTCAACATCAACATGAAGGAGATCAACAGGCAAAAAATACTCCTGTATACCGAAAAAGGCATGGGAAATGGCATGATCAGGGATATCAGGGATGTGATATATGTGGAAAAAACGTATTTCGATAAAAGCAAGACTGTTGAGATGGCTGCTGAAATAGAACAGATGAATATCCTCATGGGAAAAGAAAACAAGAACTACATCCTAATCGGTCCGGGCCGCTGGGGTACACGCGACCGCTGGATAGGCATACCGGTCAACTGGACCCACATCTCCAATGCGAAGATCATCGTTGAAACCAGCCTGGAGGGATATCCACTGGATGCCTCCTCCGGATCGCACTTTTTTCATAACCTGACATCTATGAACGTCGGGTATTTTTCAGTTTATGAAGAAAATCCGGAAACATTCATCCGCTATGATGTCCTTGAAAAGCAGGAACTGGTCGGTAAATCGGGCTTTTTTCGCCATGTCAGGTTCAATAAACCTTTGATTATCAGAATGGATGGCAAAAAAAGAATTGCAGTCATATCATGGGATGAGATCCCAGTGTTGTAAAAAATCCCGTGAACTGATGTCTGATTTTTTTATATACTTGCAAAGTCACAGAGATCTTATTTACAGCGAAATCTAAAAACCGAATACAATGTACGATTTTCTTTCTTTAAGGGTCAAATGTCCAAATTGCGGGGAATCACTAATGGATGATGAACATCTCGTCGACAATGAATCAAGCATAAAGCTGAGTATTGAGATTGCAGGGAAAAAGGGCAACATCCGCCTGAGTTCGATTTATGGTAGCTATAATCACGTGTCGGAGATAGAAATACATGATAATGAGGTTGCCAGGTTTTCCTGTCCAGGCTGCGAGAAGGAGATAATCTCTGATGTGGAATGCATGACGTGCGGTGCGAACATGGTGTCGTTTTATCTTGATATGGGCGGAAAAGTCAGTATCTGTTCCCGTGCCGGGTGTAAAAACCATCTGGTTGAATTTGGCGACCTTAATATAGCACTTAAGAAACTTTATCAGGAGTATGGGTTCAGAGAAAGGGCATTCCCCAGTATCATAACCGAACCATCAAAAAAGGTTAAAAAACCTGATAAAAAGGATGAATTCAAGGAAATTATTGAGACGGGCACTTTTCTTCAAACATATTGTCCGCACTGCCATAGAAGCTTGATTGAGGATGAAATGATCAAGCTAAATATCATCAATGAAAGAAATGAAGAAGGAATCATTATGCTGAGTCCCTACCTGAATGTGTTTACATCAAAATCCACCATTTTTCTGCCCGAGCTTGAAACAGCCAAAGACCTGAAATGTCCCTACTGTTCTGAAAGTTTAAAGCTGGAAGATAAATATTGTGATTGGTGCATGTCACCTATCGCCATGATAAAAGTCAGTGCCAGAACAAAATTTATCGACTTTTACCTGTGTACGAAAAAAGGTTGTAAATGGCATGGACTGAGCAACGAAGATCTCTATGATATAAAAATGGAAGATAGCCTGGAATGGTAAATTTGTTTACCAGATTCCTGTTTGCAGGTAGTCATGTATACCTCTTGCAGCGATTTTCCCGGCTCCCATGGCAAGTATGACTGTAGCAGCACCTGTAGCCACATCACCACCGGCAAAAACGCCTCTTTTGGATGTTTTTCCAGTAGCCGGATCGGTTATGATAGTTCCCCATTTTGTAACCTCGATATCTTTTGTTGTCGAATGGATGAGAGGGTTAGGACTATTTCCGATAGCAATTATGACCACATCTATGGAAACCATGAAATTGGCACCTTCGATGGGTACAGGTCTTCTTCTGCCAGATTCATCAGGTTCACCGAGTTCCATTTTAATACATTCCGCTTCCCTGACCCAACCGTTCTTATCACCATAAAAGGCAGCAGGGTTGGACAAGAGATGGAATATAATCCCTTCCTGTTCCGCATGATGTATCTCTTCAGCCCGTGCAGGCATCTGTTCCCTGGCACGCCTGTATATAAGGATGGATTCCTTCGCGCCAAGTCGCAGAGCTGTGCGAGCACAATCCATGGCGACATTGCCACCTCCTACTGTTGCCACTCTTTTTCTTTTTATGATCGGCGTTTTGTATTTGGGGAAAAGATAGGCTTTCATCAGATTCGCACGCGTTAAGTACTCATTGGCAGAATAAATGCCATTGAGGTTTTCACCCGGGACCTTAAGAAACCAGGGTAATCCAGCACCTGTACCGAGGAAGACCGCATCGTAGGATTCCTGCAGTTCATCAATGCTTTTAATCATTCCAATGACGGTATCGGTATATACATTGACACCCAGCTTCCTTAAATAATCTATTTCTTTAAAAACTATTTCCTTAGGAAGTCTGAATTCAGGGATACCATATACGAGTACGCCTCCAGGCTGATGCAATGCTTCGAACATATCCACTTTATGGCCAATCTTTGCCAGATCAGCTGCAGCTGTAATTCCTGCAGGACCTGCACCGACGATGGCTACTTTTTTACCTGTAGATTCAGGTTGATGTGGTATTTCTATTTCGCCTTCGTTACGCTCCCAGTCCGCCAGAAACCGCTCAAGCCGGCCTATTGCTACCGGTTCGTTCTTCTTCCCTACGATACACTGCTTCTCACATTGCTCCTCTTGTGGACAAACACGACCACATATAGCCGGCAGGATATTTTTTTCCTTGATCTTCGATATCCCTTCTTTGAATTTCTTTTGAACAAGCAAAGCAATGAAACCCTGAATGTCGATCTCTACAGGGCAGCCTGTTATACATAAGGGTTTCTTGCATTGCAGGCACCGCTGTGCCTCACTCACCGCCTCATCAGGAGTATACCCGAAGGGCACTTCTCTAAAGTTCCGTATGCGTTCCTCAGGCGGTTGCTCCCTCATTGGGGTCTTTGTTGGACTAATAATAGCCATGTTACCACCTTTCTTTTGATATGATCTCTTCCTCCAGATAAGCTTTACGCCTCGATAATACAACATCCCAATCCACCTGGTGGCCATCAAAATGAGGACCATCCACACAGGCAAATTTTGTCTCACCCTTCACTACCAAACGGCATGCTCCGCACATTCCGGTACCATCAATCATTACAGGATTCATGCTGACAATTGTTTTGATGCCAAACGGGCGTGTGGCTTCAGAAATCCGGTACATCATATACGTACAGCCAACTGCCATTACCCTTTCAAACCTTTCACCCGATTGCAGATTAGTTGTTAGAAAGTCATAAGCATGACCTTTGAATCCTAATGATCCATCAACCGTGGCATAACGTACCTCGTCAGATACCTTTTCCAATTTATCATTCCAGTATAATAAAAACTTACTTCTCGCCTCCGAATAGCAAATTACTTCATTACCTTTTTCCTTAAGTGCTTTAGCAGCAGGATAGATCCCACCAATACCATAACATCCTCCTACCAGAGCCACTTTACCAAAATTATCAAACTCGAAAGGTCTTCCCAATGGTCCGGTAAAAGAGTAAATAGTATCACCAGGCTGTAATTCAGCAAAGCGCTGGGTTGCTGCACCAATCTCCAAAAATACAATGGTCACCGTACCTGCTTCTGTATCCCAATCTGAAATAGTAATCGGTATCCTCTCACTGAATTCGTCAGGTATTACAATGACAAATTGACCTGCTTTTGCCTTGCGCGCTATATCCGGTGCATCTACAGTACAACAGTGTATGTTGGGGGCAATATGTGCTTTGTCCAATATTTTAATCATTTCTCAGATCTTCAATTTTTACAGGAATATGATACTGATCAATGTTAATACCATCAGCAATACTTGATATATGTTCCCAAGTTGGCCTGAAAAAGGCAATATTTCCTTCCAGTTCATGATTAATCCTTACGGTCGTATTAATCTTGCCAAATCCTGTTATTATATTTACCTCCTTACCATCAATTAAGGATAACTGCTCTGAAATCAATGCAGAAATAAATAATATACCTTCATCCCTGATTGATTTCATGTCGGGTATGTGTGCTGATAAAATATTGCCAAAATAATGAAAGGCGTTTGGTTCAATGATGAGTGACACCGGTAAATCATTATTTCCCACTGATCTGGTTGTAAGTGGTTTTACTTTCGAAACATTCTTTGCAGGCGAGGTAAAAGTCAGATCGATCAATGAACAAAGATCGGTGAAGATATCCTCTGGCTGTTTATAATTAAATCCGGTTTCATTTAAGCCATCTGAAATCTCTGAAATAACCTGCCATACCGGTTTTGTGCCTTCAAGCGGTTGAATTACACGGGTGTTCTTTTTTAGTTCACCTTCCAGATTCATGATATGACCACTATCCTCAAAATGACTGGTCAGTGGGAAGAATACATTTGCGAATTTCGACGTTTCGGTGAAGAACATATTTTGCTGGACAAGAAAACTTAAACCAGATAACCGTTTATCAGGCGGTATATCACCGACAATAAACAGTGCACTGATGCCATCTCCATTTATTTTTTTAATCATTTCATCAGAAGAATATCCTGGTGTTTGATTGAGTTTGGTCTGCCATTGATGTGACCATTTTTTCAGAGTTTTTTCATCATCAAGCTCATCAAATCCGGCGAGGTAATATGGGTGCATGCCTACATACGTACCACCATAACGGTTACCTTCATCGAGAAGGAACATCATCCTGCAATGCCCATCCAGCAGGAGCTGAAGATTCACTAAAGCATTAAAACTGTTCAGACAGTCAGCATTTCTTAAAATTTCATCACCAACAATGATTACCGTATTTCCGGAATGGAAGATTATATCCGATAGGTTTTTCAGCGCTCCAGGTGTGATACCGCATCTGGCCATGGCCTCATGAATCTCCAGATCCTTAAGCTGCCGGAGAATTTCTTTTGCAGCAGGACTCTTCGTTTTTCTTGCCAAACTGAACAGCAATAAGGAAAGAAAAGCAGATTCTCCACCGGGAGAATAAGTTGTGTGATACGATGTAAAATCCGTTGTTCTGCTGTTATGTGTACTTGCAGCAACAACCTGTCTGCCATTGCTATACGCTTTTCTGATCTTGTTTTCAATGATCGGATGGGATAAATACGCCCTGGAACCTATCAAAAAAACAGTATCCGCATCGGTTATATCGTTCACTTTGAATGGAGGAAAAACTTTATGGTAGTCGTTGATATTTTTAATTAATTCTTTTTCAGGATAAGAGGATAGAAGGTCAACGTTATTTGACCGCATTATTTTTCTTGCAAATTTCTGCAGGATATAATTGTTTTCAATCGTATCCTGAGCCGATCCGATCATTCCAAACCGATTACCCCTGAATTGTTCAAGATGACTGGCAGAATAATGAATTGCTTCTTTCCAGCCTACTTCAGCCCACCGGTTTTCTTTTTTGATAAGTGGGGAGGTGATACGTGCCGGATGGTGGATTATATCGGGTGGAACAAATTTACCACGAACGCACAGCTGGGGAGGATCAGTACGTTTTCCCGGAGCCGGTCCGACATTCACAACCCTTTCTCCTTTTGTGTTTATGTTCATTTCGCAGCCAATGGAGCATGAAACACATGTTGTACTTATTGACCTGTCAGGAAGACCAACCCAGCTCCCCATTTTTTCTGATAGAGAACCTGTAGGACAGACATCCACACAGGCACCACAGTATTCACAACCTGCATCCTTCTGTGACTCATTGAATGCCGTACCCACGAGTGTCGAATTCCCGCGCTGAACAAATGCTAGTACTTTGCTGTGGCGTTCATCATTACAAATCCTCACACAACGGCCACAAAGAACGCAAAGATTATAATCCAGTTCATAGAAGGGATTATCTCTCACAGGTGCAACGTTACGGTATGAAATAGGGAACTTCATGTCCGTAAGCTCAAGATAATCCACAAGGTTTTGCAGCTCACAGTCACCGTTACTGGTACAAAAATTACAACCTGTTGTCACTCCAACTTTTCTGGTGGAGTGCATATATTGCCCGCAATCATTTTTGTCGCCGCAGACAAGACATGTATACGGGTGTTCAGTAAGTAATAATTCCAGGATGTCTCTTCTAAGTGCTTGAAGCTCATCCGTTTTTGTGATTATTTCCATACCCTGAGTCACAGGTGTAGTGCAGGCAGTGGGAAAACCCCTCATATTTTTTATCTCCACCATGCAAAGGCGGCATCCTCCATAATTGGGCAAATTGTCAAGATAACAGAGGGTGGGAATATAACTACCTGATTTTCTTGAAGCCTGCAACACAGTGAACCCTTCAGGGACTTCCAACTTCCTGCCATCAACAGTAACTGTGACATTTATTCTCTGTATTTCCTTTGATGCTTCTCTCATAAACTTTATGTTACAATAAGTTTATCCTCCTCATTGTATCTATTCGATTACAATAGCATCACCGGCAATTGCATCAAACCGACATATTTCATAACATGCACGGCATTTAATACATTTAGTCGGATCCAGATTGTGTGGTTCACTACGGGGACCTGAGATAGCTTTGGCAGGACATACTTCCACACAACGCTCACAACCGGTGCATTTCTCCTTAATTACCCTGTACACCACCAGATCACGGCAGACAGCAGCAGGGCAGCGTTTTTTATCTATATGTGCCGTATATTCTTCCCTGAAATACCTCAGTGTTGTCATCACCGGATTGGGTGCTGTCTGTCCGAGGCCACAAAGCGATCCTTTTTTTACCGTCTGTGCAAGGTTCTCCAGGATGGCAATATCTTCAGAATGACCATTCCCTTCGGTGATTCTCTCCAAAATTTCAACCATCTTACGTGTGCCAATGCGGCATGGTGTGCACTTTCCACAGCTTTCTTTGCTCGTAAATCGAAGAAAATATTTGGCTATATCTACCATGCAGGAGTGCTCATCCATGATGATCAGACCTCCTGAGCCCATAATCGAGCCCGCAGCTGTCAGGGATTCATAATCAATGGGCAGGTCCAGGTATTCTTTTGAAAGACAGCCTCCTGATGGACCACCAGTCTGTACAGCTTTAAATGGCTTAAGTGTGCCACCACCAATGTCAAAAATGATCTCACGCAATGTTGTACCCAGTGGCACTTCAATTAATCCGGTTCTTCTCACTTTTCCGACGAGTGCAAAGGTTTTTGTGCCCTTGCTTTTATCTGTTCCATAACCGGCAAACCATTGTCCGCCATTTCTCAGAATATTGGGAATGGTGGCCAGTGTTTCAACGTTATTGATCGTTGTCGGATTGCCATGTAATCCTGAAATAGCAGGAAAAGGAGGCCGGCTGCGAGGCATTCCCCTATTTCCTTCGATGGATGAAATCAGTGCGGTTTCTTCCCCACAGACAAATGCTCCTGCCCCTTCTTTTAGGCGGATTTCAAAATCAAAACCACTGTCAAGGATATTTTTCCCGATGAGACCAATATCTTTCATTTGATTTATAGCCAGCTTCAGTCTTTCAATAGCCAGCGGATATTCAGCACGTATATAGATATATCCGAATCCCGCTCCGATGGCATAAGCTGCAATCATCATACCTTCAAGCAGGGCAAAGGGATCACCTTCTATTAACGACCTGTTCATAAAAGCACCGGGGTCGCCCTCATCAGCATTACAAATGAGGTATTTCGGACTGGCTTTGACGTCCCTGCAGAGCTGCCATTTTTTGTAAGTCGGAAAGCCTGCTCCACCTCTTCCGCGCAAGCCGGCTATCTCAATTTCCTTGATGACGTTTTCTGGACCTCTTTGGAACGCATTTATCAATCCCTGAAATCCATCTCTGGCAATATAATGCTTTATATTTTCGGGATCTATGATACCACAATTCCGTAGGACAATCCGTTTCTGGTTTTTAAGCATAGGAAGGCTCCAGAATGATTTTGTCCCGTTAATGTGCTCATCAGGATCACCTAAGTGTCCGAGGGGTTTAAATACGGTCTCACCACCAAAAATATAACCCTTCAGGAGTTGATCAGCTTTATCCGGATCGACATTGTTAAAGCTTAAGCGTACCGATCCGGGTTTCTTGATATCAAGAAACGGTTCCAGATAGCAGGGACCTATGCATCCTACCTTTAACAAATGCACTTTCTGCCTTGATCGGGATATTCTCTTCCTGACTTTCTCCCACACTTGTCCGGCACCAGAAGCGAGACCACAGCTTCCCATCCCGATATAAACGACAGGAGCTGAACCATTCTGTAAAGCCTGCCATTCCTCTAAAGCTTCCCGTTGTATCTGACTAAAATCATTCATATTTTTTAAGAATCTCTCTTAATTTTATCACTGACATACGGCTATGAATGTCCCTGTTAACCATCATTACCGGTGCCAGTGCACAACAGCCAAGACAGGCAACCCTTTCCATGTCAAACCTTTTATCTACGGAAGTTTCACCCGGGCCTATGCCTGTTTCGAGCTTCAATGCACTCAGTAGAAAATCACCGCCCTGGACATGACAGGCGGTACCCAGACAAATTTTAATGGAATGCCTTCCGGGTGGATTAAACTTGAACTGTGAATAAAAGGATGCTACACCATATACTGTGCTTCTCGAAATTCTTAAATGAAGAGATATTTTTTCTATTGCCTCCCGGGAGATATATCCATCATGATTCTCTATCGCCTGGAGTATAGGAATTAAACTCCCTTCATCATATTTTGGATATCGGTTTAATATTGCATTAATAGGCTCTTCCATTGAAAAAAAAATATTTCTTTATTGGTATAATCTAGCTTTAATCAGCAATTCCCCAATTAGATATGATAAATCAATGATAAAAGTAAAAAAAAAAGTAAAAAAAAAAAAAATTTTAGTTGTTTATAAAATAAATATATGAAAATATCTTTATAACTAAATTAATGACTGATTATTATTTAAACTCATTATAAATAGGTTAATATTCACTATAACAATAAAAGAAGAATGATTAAAATTCATAAAATTGTAGGGGCTTTAATAAAACAAGTTATTACTCATTAATTATTCATTAAAAAAGAGATGCTCTATGGATGATATATTATTTGATTTTATATGCCTGAATGTCAAATGTCCATTGTGCAAGAAAAGCCTCATGGATAAGGATCAACTTGTCGATGGCAAACCAGGAATTGTTTTAAATATTGAAACATCTGAACAAAAAGGCACAATTATTCTTAGTTCTATCTACGAAAGTTATAACTATCGATGTAGTATTGATATTCCCTCCGGTGAGATTGCCAAATTTTCCTGTCCGCTATGTCATCAAATGATAACCAGTGATATTCAATGTGAATACTGCGATGCTCATATGGTACCTTTGCTTTTAGACATTGGTGGAAAAGCTAATATTTGCAGCCGGTCGGAATGCAAAGGTCATTTCCTGGAGTTTGAGAACATCTCTGTAGCGTTGAAAAAGCTTTATCTGCTTGGTGATCTTACTGGTCCCCTGCCGGAAGGTATTTTCGAAAACGGCGATTCTAAAGAGATTCTGGAAACAGGGACTTATCTTCATACCTATTGTCCAATATGCAATAAGACACTGATTGAGCAGGGGCTCATCAAACTCAAGATCATTAATGAACGAAATGAGGAAGGTTTTGTATTACTGAGTCCCTACCTTAATGTCTTTACCTCAAAATCAACTGTATTTCTGAAAGAAGATCAGGTAGTAAAAAATATAAAATGCAACCATTGTGACACCAGTTTAATCGATGAAAAGGTAACATGCCAGGTATGTGGATCACCCACTGCAAAAATCGCTGTCAGTGCTTCCAAAAAAATTATCGATTTTTTTATCTGTTCAAAAAAAGGTTGCAGATGGCATGGATTAAGTGAGGAAGATCTATATGACATTCAATTGGAGGATAGTCTCGAATGGTGATGGTATTGAGATAATAATTTGATGAAGCATTAAACGTTGTATTAATTATGTTTCAGATAAAGAGAAAACAAGTGATGGCGAAGGGGACGATCATTCGTATGGATATTGATGCTCCTAAGATTGCAAAAAAAATAAAAGCCGGACAGTTTGTAATTATCAGGGTAAATGAAACCGGAGAAAGGATACCGTTAACAGTTGCTGATAAGGACGACTTTGCCGGCATTATAACAATCATCTTCCAGGTCGTTGGTAAAACAACTGCACTTATGAGATCGCTAAAGGAAGGCGATATAATACGGGATGTCGTTGGGCCTTTGGGAAGACCTGCTGAAGTTGAAAAGTTTGGGACAGTCGTGATGGTTGGAGGCGGAACGGGCATTGCCATCCTTCATCATGTAGCTAAAGCTTTTAAAAAAGCAGGAAATTTCGTGATCGGCATCATTGGAGCCAAGGAGAAAGACTTGCTTATTCTAGAAAACGAAATGACATCCATCTGCGATGAACTTGTTATCACCACTGATGATGGCAGTTATGGAGAGAGGGGATTCGTTACAATGCCCCTTGGCAAGTACATCAATGAAAGACAGGATATCAAGCTGGTGTATGCCATCGGGCCGATAATAATGATGAAAAATGTATGCAAATTAACCAAGCAGCATAATATTCGCACCCTGGTAAGCCTCAATCCTATCATGATTGATGGAACTGGCATGTGCGGAGGATGCAGGGTTAAGGTTAACAATGAACTTAAATTCTGTTGTGTGGATGGACCTGATTTTGATGGGCATCTTGTTGATTTTGATGAACTGGATAAAAGAAACACTTTGTATATCCAGGATGAAAAGGAATCGCTTTTATTTTCAATCAGATAAAAGTTTTAAGAAATGTTTGAACAAGACGTCAGATATCTAAAATACAAAACCTATCTGAGCTTTTACTGCCCCCACTGCAGTAAGACATTCAATGTTGAAAGACAACACGAGAAGTCACTGGTATTTAATGGCATTTATAAAGGCCAGGATCTTATTCTGAAGCTCAGCCCATTTCTTGATGTGTTTGACATAAAAACATCTATTCATGTCGATAAAGGCGATTCGCTGGATGATCTGCTGTGTCCTCAATGCAAGAAAAGCCTCATAAATCCGAATGTCAAATGTGGTGAATGCGGATCAAAAGTGGGTGAAGCTATTGTTTCTGCCTATGCCAAACTGATACCTTTCTATTTCTGTTTGAAGCATGGGTGTGAATGGCATGGGATAACCAAGGATGACGAAAAGACCATTAAACTGAAGATTCCCCGCCAGGATATGCCTGAACAGGACAGGAAACTCCGCATCGAAAATTTCCAGGAAGTGCCCTATGGATTTACCTCAGAGTTAGCTTTGCTGGAAGCCGGAAGATGTTTGCAATGTAAAGTCCCGAAATGTGTTAATGGATGTCCTGTGAATGTAGATATACCATCTTTTATAAGGCTTATTACGGAAGAAAAGTTCAACGCGGCAGTAAAAAAGATCAAGGAAACCAACGTTCTACCGTCCATTTGTGGCCGTGTCTGTCCGCAGGAAAACCAGTGTGAATCCCAATGTATTCTCGGTAAAAGAGATGAACCCGTGGCCATTGGAAGATTGGAACGGTTTGTTGCCGATTACGAAAGGAAAATGGATCTGGTTACTGTCCCCGAAATTAAACATTCCACTGGTATGAAAATCGCTGTTATCGGTTCCGGTCCGGGAGGATTAACGGTTGCCGCCGATATGCGTCAGCTGGGCTATGAAGTTACCGTATTCGAAGCGTTGCATGAGTCAGGCGGAGTATTGACTTATGGTATTCCTGAATTCCGGTTACCCAAGTCCATTGTCCAGTCTGAGATTGATTACCTGAGAAAGCTTGGTGTACGTTTTGAACTAAATCATATCATCGGCAATATACTTACAGTAGAGGAATTGCTACAACATTTCAATGCGGTGTATGTCGGTGTAGGAGCAGGATTGCCTTGGTTCATGGGCATTGAAGGAGAAAGCCTCGGCAATATTTTCTCAGCCAATGAATACCTCACCCGGATGAACCTGATGAAAGCCTATCGATTCCCCGAATATGACACACCAATGCCCAGAGGTAATAAAGTAGCCGTCATTGGTGGTGGTAACGTCGCCATGGA
This sequence comes from Bacteroidota bacterium, assembly GCA_026391695.1. NCBI lineage: Bacteria > Pseudomonadati > Bacteroidota > Bacteroidota bacterium. Next base: position 22,244 of record JAPLDP010000076.1, on the reverse strand, counting down.
TTGCGCACGCACAGCCATTCGCACCGGTGCAAACGAGGTGACAATCATTTACAGGAGATCAAGGCAGGAACTCCCGGCACGACAGGAAGAAGTCCATCACGCTGAACAAGAGGGCATTAAATTCAAGCTGCTTAACAGCCCTGTCCGATACCTTGGAACAGATACAAAGCTGATCAAGGGTATTGAATGTATTCAAATGCAACTCGGTGAACCAGATTCTTCCGGAAGGAGAAGACCTATTCCAGTGGAAGGTTCAAACTATACCATTGAATGTGACCTGGCCATCGTAGCTGTAGGAAATGGACCCAATCCCATACTTTTCAAGTCTACTCCTGATATAAAACTGAATAAACGGGGTTATATCGAAGCAAATCCTGAAACAGGAGAGACTTCAAAAGAATTTGTATATGCCGGAGGAGATATTGTTACCGGGTCTGCTACTGTTATTCTGGCTATGGGCGCCGGAAGGATAGCAGCCAGGGCTATGCATGAGAAACTGACGAAATTGGCCACTTCAAAGACCCAAAAGGCGAGCTGATCACTTTCACCTGAAGAGGATGGGATAGGGACGGTTCCACAATTTCCATTTGATTTTTACATATTCACATATCAATGGATACATTCGGCGATAAAGAAACCGTGATATATCCCTGTATACAGGCCATATTTTAATTCCTGCCCGGTCATTCATAGGTTTCATACTCAATATGTCGGGTCCTGGCAATATGACTAACATGCGGAAACTTAGTCAGGAGGTTCTGACATGCGCTCGAGCCCGAACACATATTGGAAAGAATGAGTATGCACTTTGTCTTCGACATATGCTAATTTCGATTGACTTCGTTAATTTACTTTAGAAATTTTAAAATAACTTTTTAATTGTTCAGAATAAATTTTCAAAAAAATTATTTAAAATTTTAATAAAATGTTTGTTTATTAAATAAACTTGTTTACTTTTGCATCATGTTTATAAAATTTATCACCCAAAATAAATAATAAAATACTTCCGGAAGCTCTGAACGACCGGCGTATATGTTTAAAAATCAATTTATAAAACCATTAATCATTAAACTCTTTCATTATGGAAACACAATTAGATCACAACGAAAAGCTCAACATTATTTATGAGATGATCGAAAATTCAAAAACACAAATCAAGGAGAATGCCTTCTTTTATCTTTTATGGGGTTGGCTGGTTTTGATTGCCAGCTTAGCACACTTCATCCTGCTAAAAGTCGGATTTTTCTATTCCTTTCTTGTCTGGCCTGTTATCATGACCATTGGTGGGATCATTTCAGTCATTGCCGGTATACGGTTAGGGAAAAAAACAAAATACCGCACCCATATTAGTACCGCTATCATCTATCTCTGGTATGGATTTTTCTTCGCCCTGCTGATAGTCCTGGCTTATTCCATTGCCGGTAAAATACCGTGGGCTGTCTGCAATGCTCTAATCATTTCACTATATGGCCTGGGCACCTTTGTTTCGGGAGGTATTCTGCGATTCCGGCCTCTTATCATTGGAGGTATATGTTGCTGGGTAATTGCACTGGGCGCGTTTTTTATCCCTGAAGACTATATGCTCCTTATGGTTTCAGCATCGATAATAATAGCCTATCTCATACCGGGTTATATCATTCGTTTAAAACATTAAAGGAAATGTACCATGTTCGAAGAGCTTGATCCAATATTACATTCCCAGCTCAGGCTGGCGATCATGTCGGTGCTTATCAGTGTTGAGTCGGCTGAATTTAATTATCTGCTCGAAAAGACGGGGGCCACGCGAGGAAACCTGAGCGCCCAGATCAGTAAGCTGAATGAAGAGGGATATATAGAAGTAAAAAAGAGCTTCAGGAAAAACTATCCGCTGACTACCTGTCGCATTACTCCAAAAGGTCTTGCTGCATTTGAAAAATATGTCATCACTCTGCAACAGTATCTGAAGGTGAATAAAGGATGACATCTCTTCGCAGATGTCATCCCTTTTGACAGAAATTGAAGATTTTTCTCTGCCCGTGTGTGCGGAGCACTATTTTACTTACCTTTGTCGCGAATTGTTGGTATTAATTATTCAGAGTTCGATATAACAGTTGAGATTCACTCCAGCACAGCCGTAGACCAATTGATCATCGAAATCCCACAACAGCAAAAGAAAGTATCTCACCAGTTTGCCACATAAGTGGGCCGAAGCTATTAAAACAAACAATTACAGTCAGTGTGACAAAGTCAGATACAGTGAGTCAATCTGGCGTGGATATCATTATGTAACTATCTGACAAGAAATAAATTAAAATATAATTGTTTGTTTAAATCATATTAAAATCATCTTATGACATTTGAATCATTAAATCTCATTGAACCAATCAAGAGGGCATTGGTAACAGAAGGCTATATTCAACCAACGCCTATTCAAGAAAAATCCATCCCTGTCATTATGCAGGGAAAAGACCTGCTGGGTTGCGCCCAGACAGGCACAGGAAAAACAGCTGCTTTTGCCATTCCTATTCTCCAGCTATTGCATAAAGAACCATCTACGGACAAATGGCGAAGAAAAATAAAAGCATTGATCATCACTCCAACGAGAGAGCTTGCCATTCAAATCGGGGAAAGCTTTGATGTTTATGGCAGGTATATTCCATTAAAGAATACTGTAGTGTATGGTGGGGTTCACCAGAAACCACAGACAAATGCCCTGCAGAGAGGCATAGATATACTCATCGCCACTCCAGGCCGGCTGCAGGACCTTATGGACCAGGGATACATCAACCTGCAGGCCATTGAAATTGTCGTGCTGGATGAAGCCGACCGAATGCTTGACATGGGATTTATCAATGATGTCAAGAGAATTATGTCGGCTTTGCCTGCCAAAAGACAATCACTTTTCTTCTGTGCCACTATACCACCGGAAATTTTAAAACTCGCCGGAACCATTCTGAAACAGCCTGAAGAAGTGCTGATAACACCCGTCACAGCGACAACTGATCTTATCGGGCAGTCGGTTTATTTTGTGAGTAAAGCGGATAAGAACGACCTGCTCATTCATGTTTTGAAAGATGAAACCATAAGCAATGCCCTGGTTTTTACCCGCACAAAATATGGCGCCGATAAAGTGGAGCGGTTACTTAATAAAAAAGGAATAAAAGCTGAAGCCATTCATGGAAATAAATCACAATCGACCCGGCAGAAAGCCTTGCAAAACTTTAAAAACAGGGAGACACGGGTACTCGTTGCCAGCGATATTGCATCAAGAGGAATTGATGTGGAAGAGCTGTCATGCGTGATCAACTTCGATATACCGAATATTCCTGAGACGTATGTTCACCGTATAGGCCGTACCGGAAGAGCGGGAGCCTCAGGAATAGCACTGTCGTTCTGTGACACAGATGAAAAAACTTACCTGAGAGATATTTCCAAGCTCATTTCCAGGTCAATACCAGTGGTGAGTGATCATCCATACCCCTTGGCCGATCAAACTCCCCTGATGCAGCATGACTCACAGAAATTCAGACGCCCATACAGGAATGGGACATCTGGTTTTTCACGGCATCAGCTTAAAACGTATTTCCAAAACCAAAGGTCTAAATAGGTGGAACAGGGATGACCTCTCTTGCGAAATGTCATCCCAGCATTTCTTTCCTTCTCAGGTCAAAATGAAATATCAAGGCAACCATTAGCAGTAGAAGATTGCTTAATCCGATCAGTCCCATCCAAAATAGCTTATCTGAAAGTTCTCTTCCGAAGAGATCAGTCGAATTGCCCCCATACAAAAATATAAGGAATATAAAGATTGGGATAAACCAGTAAAGCTTTCTTTGATTTATGGAATAAATAATAAATGTGATCAACGGAGCACATACCAGAAAGTGTTCTGAATCCGTCTTAACCAGATTAGGTATCACTGCGATAAGAATAAACCATTCCATAATAAAATCCATATTTGCCATCTTGATGGGATTATTGGATTTTTTCTCAAGGTGTGTGTTACGGATTATAAGCCAGATTGCAACAAATCCCGAAAGGATAATGATAACCAGCTGAAAAAAGCCCGGCAATCCCGGGTAAATAAAATGCTGGATAAAATAATAAACGGTATTCACTCCCGGATAAATATCCTGATGCAAAAACATGGTTTTAAACCACTCGAGGTGTAATTCCCATCCGTTTGCAGGACCCAGAAAAAATAAGGGGAGCCAGAATCCAACCACCAATGTAAAGACCATCCCCGCAAGGGCTTTCCAGTTTTTTCTGAATAGTAGCGGGAGAATCAGGATCAGGAAATAGGGTTTGGTCAGCACCACAATGCCAAAAAGGATTCCGCCTAAAATATTTCGGTTTCTCAGGCAATTCCATAACGACAGACAGCAAAGAAGCAAAAGCACGGCATTGAAATTCCCCAGATGAAGTTCCTTTACAACATGAAGCATTATACAAATCAAGGCGAATGAGAGAAGTAATCCTTCGTTTTTAATCCTATCTGTAAAGAAATACCGGTCAAGCATTTTCCGGAGTAATATGAAGGTGAACCAGACCACGAAACATAAAATCACAAAATAGAGTATGGCAGCAACCTTATAACTGAATATACAAAACGGAAGAAAGAAGAATAATACAAAGGGAGAATATTTATAGAGTCCGGCACCATAGTCAAACTGAATGAAGTAAATCCGGCCACCCATTATCATTGTTTTTGCCGCCTGATAGTAGACTTTAAAGTCGGTTAGCCAGAAACGGTGGTTAATGTTTTCAATCGTAAAAATCAGAATGAAGACAAGAAATGCAAAAACAGTAAAACCAAAAACCGATTTATCCTTCCGGATCATATGGGGTGCTTCAGAAATAAACATCTTCATGGAGAGTTATCTACAGGACGGAATAAAATTAAAAAAATCTTCATTATTGTCAGGTAAAAGGGATGACAACTTTTACACAGTGACATCCCATTTTCAATTATTTAGACCTGATATAAATTGTTATTCCATTAACACCGACTCCAAAACATTTTTTATTTTTACCCGGTCTTAAAAAAGATGTAAACCATGCGTATTACAAGGATTCGGACAAATCCGGGAGTAAAAAATCAGGGTCCTGTCGACCTGTCATTGCTTGATCCTTTAATTAAAAAATACAGGGACAAAAAAGGCAATCTCATACCCTTATTACAAGGCACACAGGATATATTCGGATATATACCCCGTGAAGCATTTGAAAAGATATCGGACGACACCGGTATCAATCTGAGCGATATGTATGGGGTGGCCACATTCTATGCCCAGTTCAGGCTTAATCCTGTAGGGCGGCATATCATCAAGGTGTGTCATGGTACCGCCTGTCATGTACAGAATGCCAACTCCATTTCGGACTCTATCAAGGAATCCTTGAATATCACTGAAGGTGAAACAACCGATGATGGGCTGTTCACCCTGGAATCCGTCGCCTGCCTGGGCTGTTGCTCCCTCGCCCCGGTGATGATGATTGGAGATGAAACCTCTGGCAAGCTTACCGGAAAGGAAGCCATTAAGATCATCAAAAATATCAAGATCAGGGAGAATATTTAAAATGCCCTGATTGCCTCGTTTCAGAGTTAATCGCAGAAATATGGAAAAAACAAAAGTCATTGTTGGTTTGGGAAGTTGCGGTATTGCAGCCGGAGCGGTGAAGACCTATGAAAAGATCAAAGCCTTGCAGAAAGCCGACAACCTCGACTTCGAACTCAAAAAAACCAGCTGTATTGGCATGTGTTACAGGGAACCTCTGGTAGAAGTTATCGACGACACAGGTTCGTACCTTTATGGTGAAATCGATGAAGGAAAGGTCATCGAAGTCATCGAAAGACATGTCGTTGAGAAGAATCCTATCAGGGAATATATTGTTCATAGCGATCTGTTTGACACAAAAGACAAGGAGTTCATCGACAACCAGGTGAAGATCGTTCTGCGCAATTGCGGCTATATTGATCCTGAGAGCATAGAAGAATATGAAGCCCGCAACGGGTATAGAGCTCTAAAGCGCATTGCCGGTCAGCGCATACCGCGTCTGGACATTATCCAGTCGATCATTGATTCCGGTTTACGCGGACGCGGTGGTGCAGGATTCCCCACAGGCCTCAAATGGAAACTGGCCAATGACAACAAAGCGCCGGAGAAATACATCATTTGCAATGCCGATGAAGGCGACCCGGGTGCTTTCATGGACCGTTCAGTGCTGGAAGGCGATCCGCACTCAGTCATCGAAGGCATGATCATTGCCGCCTATGCCATCGAAGCCACAGAAGGTGTGATCTATTGCCGGGCTGAATATCCCCTGGCCATCAAACGATTGAACATAGCCCTTCAGCAGGCCAGAGTAAAAGGCTATCTCGGTAAAAACATCCTCGGTATGGATGGTTTTCACTTCGATATTTTTATAAAAGAGGGTGCCGGTGCTTTTGTCTGCGGTGAGGAAACCGCTCTCATTGCCTCCGTGGAAGGTGAACGCGGCATGCCACGCAAGAAACCCCCCTTCCCTGCTACATCCGGGCTGTGGAAAAGACCTACCAATATTAACAACGTAGAGACCTATGCCAATATCCCATGGATCATCCAGAATGGCGCTCCGGCCTATGCCAAATATGGCACTGCCAAAAGCAAAGGCACCAAGGTTTTTGCACTGGCAGGCAAGATAAAACGTTCCGGGCTTGTGGAAGTGCCCATGGGCATTACTATCAATGATATTATCTTTAAACTTGGCGGCGGCATACGTGAAGATAAACGTTTCAAAGCTGTCCAGCTTGGCGGTCCCTCGGGGGGCTGTATCCCGGCCTACCTCGGCGAGACCCTCGTCGACTATGACTCACTGAATGCCACAGGTGCCATCATGGGTTCAGGCGGCATGGTGGTGATGGATGAGAATACCTGCATGGTGGATATTGCCCGGTTCTTCCTCGACTTCACACAGAAGGAATCCTGCGGCAAATGCACCTTCTGCCGGGTTGGAACAAAACGTATGCTGGAAATGCTCGAACGCATCACTTCAGGGAAAGGACAAGAAGGCGATATTGAACGTCTTATCGACCTGTCGTATCAGATCAAAGACAGCTCACTGTGCGGACTGGGGCAAACTGCCCTCAATCCTGTGCTGACCACCATCAAATATTTCAGGGATGAATATGAGGCACACATCCGTGATAAAAAATGTCCTGCCAAAGTCTGTAAGCAACTGCTGACCTACGAGGTCATTCCTGATAATTGCACCGGTTGCACCGTATGCGCTAAAAACTGTCCTGTCGAAGCCATCACCGGCGAACGGAAACAGATTCATTTTATCCGCCAGGATATCTGCATAAAATGCGGTGTATGCTTCACCAAGTGTAAGTTTGATGCGATTAAAGTATCATAGCTTTTGATCAATAAATCATTGTAAAAAGATGAGAGAAGATCTGAATATTATTCTGAATGGTAAAATAGTCAATGGCAGGGAGGGAGAGAGCATTCTGGAGCTGGCGAGCCGGCTCGGTATAGATATCCCCACACTGTGTCATGATCCGCGATTGGAACCATTCTCCTCATGTTTCCTCTGTGTCGTGGAAGTGGAAGGATACAGAAGCCTGCAGCCTGCCTGCTCGACGAAGATCATCGAGGGGATGAAAATCGTGACCCATAACGAGAAGATATATAAAGCCAGGAAAACAGCACTGGAGCTGCTTCTGAGCAACCATTATGCCGACTGCATTGGGCCCTGCAAGGATACCTGCCCGGCAGGTGTCGATGTTCAGGGGTATATCTCTTACATTGAAAAAGGCATGTATCATGAAGCAGTAGCGCTCATCAAGGAGACCAATCCATTGCCTGCCATCTGCGGACGTGTGTGCGTGCGTCCCTGCGAGGTAGCCTGCCGCAGAAACCTCCTCAGCGAAGGAGCACCCGTTGGTATCGACTATCTGAAACGGTTTGCATCCGACTATGACCTGGCTTCACCACAAACATGGAAACCGGCGGTGAAAGCTAAGACAGGTAAAAAAGTGGCTATCATTGGTGCCGGCCCTGCCGGACTTTCAGCAGGCTTCTTCCTGCAAAAGGAAGGTCACCAGGTCGATATCTATGAATCCAGCCCAAAGGCCGGCGGCTGGCTGCTCTATGGTATACCGGAGTACCGCCTGCCCAATGATATCATTGATCTGGAAGTGAAAAATATTACCGATCTTGGAGTCAATATCTTCTATAATAAACGGTTTGGGCGAAATGTTCATTATAACGACCTGAAGAAAAAATACCATGCTGTTATCCTTGCTATCGGCTCACAAAAAGGGACATCCATAGGTTGTGAAGGCGATGATGCAGTGAATGTATTCTCCGGAATTGAATTCCTGAAAAATATGGAAATCACTGGAAAACGTTATGACTTCACAGGTAAGCGTGTTGCTGTCATTGGCGGTGGCAACACGGCCATGGATTGCTGCCGTACAGCACGGCGTTGCGGTGCCAAAGAAGTTTATGTCATATACCGCCGTACCGAAAAGGAAATGCCAGCCAACCCCATTGAGATCCATGAGTCAAAACTCGAAGGTGTGCAGTACATGCTTCTGACCAACCCGACCCGCATCAACAAGGATGCTGAAGGTAAAGTGAAGTCGGTCACCTGCCTGAAGATGAAGTTAGGCGAACCTGACTCCAGCGGCCGACGCCGGCCTGTTCCTGTTGAAGGGTCAGAATTTGAAATCGCTGTCGATTTTGTGCTGGCAGCTATCGGGCAAAAGACAGAGATCAATTTCCTCGACGACATAAATAAAGGCAGTAAAGAAGATGAACTCAAACCAAACCGCTGGGGTGATATTGATGCCGATGCAGGAACACTGCAAACAGGCATCCCTTCGGTTTTTGCTGCCGGTGATGGAGTGACCGGACCTGCCACTCTTATACAAGCTATCAGCCAGGGTAAAAAAGCCTCATACAGCTGCCACCAATACCTGATGGGATGGCAGGTGGAACCTATGAAAAAAGAGTTCCTCAGTAAAAAAGATAACTTCAGAAACCAGGATACTGAAGATTATAAAGCGTTGTTTGCTACACAGCTAAGGGAGGAAATGCCTACCCTTGCGCCTGAGGATCGTTTCAATTTCCAGGAGGTGGAACTGGGCTATGCCAGCGAAGCTGTGGCATACCATGAATCGCAGCGCTGCCTGGAGTGCGGCTGCATCGAATATTATACCTGTGACCTCAAACGGCACTCCACGGAGTATGACGCCGACCAGATGGCATTAAAAGGCGATTTCAAGGAATTTCCTATTGACTTCCGCCATCCCTATATTGAGATTGATAATAATAAATGCATTCTCTGCTCGCGTTGTATCAGGATATGCCGCGAGGTTGTAGGCGCCGATGCTCTCGGCCTGGTCAACAGGGGTTTTGAAACCTATGTGGCACCCAGCATGGGCGACCGCCTGCAGGATACCACCTGTGAGTCATGCGGATTGTGCATATCCACATGTCCTACCGGCGCTCTGACCGAAAATGTGCCATTCAAACCCGGACCTGTGCGGCTTGAACCAGTCGAAACTATCTGCAATTATTGCTCGGTTGGATGTACCATCACACTGAATCACAAGAACGGTTTTGTCATGCGTGTAATCGGCACCGACGGAATGATCAATACGGATGGCAACCTGTGCAAATACCCGAAATTCGGATATCATTACCTGAATGACAAGAGCCGCATCACCAAGCCACTGGTCAAAGTCAACGGCAGGTTCGAGGAGACGACCTACGACAAGGCTTTTGAGATGATCTACGACAAGATCAGAAGGGTCAAATCCGACGAAAACCTGTTCCTTGCCGGCGCACGGCTCACCAACGAGGAGATGTACCTCATCCAGAAACTGGCCAGAGCCGGGGTGAAAACTAATAACGTCACAAGCTTCCATTACCTCAACCGTGGCAATGGGTATATCCATATCTCCGAAATGAACGTGCCCTTCGACCAGATAGAAGGAGCCGGCAAAATATACCTCATTGGCTCCGAAATCAACATGGATAATGCCGTTGCCGGATTCATGGTCAACAATGCACAAATAAAAAACAAGATACCGGTGGAACTGGTGACGACTCACAGGAATAGCCTGATGAAACATAAGGTCGACAGCTATCTCGATATTAAATCGTACTATCATTTTATCAAGGCAGTGAACTACTATCTGGTCGCCAACGGCTTTGAAAATCAGCTTTTTATAAATGAAAACTGCAAGGATTTCGAAGAATACAGGGAGAATCTGCTTAAGGAGAACTTTGTGGATCTCATGCATAAGTCGGGCGTCAACATCATGGATAAAATCGTTGAGTTCGCCAAGGAGATCAACAGGGAGATGAATGCTGTCATCATTTTTTCGGAAAAAGAATTATGTGCAAATGCATGTCTTGAGATTCACAACCTTGCCCTGCTCACTGGCAAGATGGGAAAGAGATCGAATGGTATCATTGCACTGAAGGAAAAGAACAATTCACAGGGATTATTCGACATGGGCATATTTCCTTCGCTGGGTGTGGGAGGGCAGCCTATCGGGGATAAACTATACCAGAAAAAGCTTAAGAAAAAGTGGCATATTGAAGAGATGCCTGTGAAAGTGGATACGAACATTCACTTGTTACTGGAGGAGGGCAAAGTCCGGAACCTGTTTATTTTCGGCGAAGATCCGCTGGGATGTGCAAAGAATAAAGTGAAAGTAGCGGGCTGGCTGTCGGTGGCCGATTTTGTGGTAGTGCAGGATATGTTTATGACCGACACTGCGATGCAAGCTGATCTGGTACTTCCGTCCTCCCTACCTTTTGAGTCGGGTGGCACATTTGCCAATACACAGAAAGTTATACAGACCATCGAGCCTGTATTCAATCCAAAGACCGCAAAAACCAGCGTGCAACAACTGCTCGACATGCTTGCGGGTTTTGAACTGAAGGGCCCCGAAACCACCGGCGATGTCCTGTTGGAAGCTATATCACTCCTGCCTGAGAAAAAAGAGAATCAAAAACTGGCCTTTGTCTTCACACAGGATTCCAACTGCAACCGGTTCTTTGACTATGGTTGCGATGTGATCAACAAGCGATTTGAAGAGGAATTTGCTGAGGCTATACAGACTGGGGATTCCGCCGGAGCCCATGGTTCATGATATTGATATCAGGCATATCTGCGGCTCCGGAGGAGCCACCCATCTGTAGAAACCCTCAATATTGGTAACCAAATAGCTCCGGAGGAGCGTCCCGTCTGTGACCTATTTGAGAATTAGAAATTTCTTATTGATAATATCGCCATTTCCGGTAAAACATTGCACAAAATAAATTCCTTGCGAAAATCCAATGGTATTGATGCTGACCATGCTCCCGGATACAGGGATTTCTTCACAAACATTTTGTCCAAAAGAGTTCAGGATCTTGATCCTCTTAATATTTACATCAGAATAGATGTGCAGTTCATCTATTGCCGGATTAGGGTAAAGTGTCAGTCCCTTACTATCCTGCATATCAGGCAATGATGTTATCATTTGTAATTCAATATCCAGGAATGTCATTCCAAAAATATTAACACTATCTATGGTTTTTGTAAGATATCCATCGGCTGCTGCAGTAACATCATACACTCCTTCCTCAACATCAGCAGAATATAATCCATAGATGTCGGCATGCACAGGATCATACCCTTCCACAGTAACTATAGCATCATCAATGAAAGAACCTGCCGTGTCAGTAACGCGACCGCTTAATGTGGCCATTCTTTTTGTAAGGATTTCAATATTGTCGATATGCCAAGTAACGGATGAACACTGGCCAATACCTTTTGCGACAAATCTCACTTTCATCAGAGGACCCTGGATCATGTCGGATACTTCGAATCGGAAGTGTGTCCAATCGGCCGGATTATAACTCGTGTATTCTATAAGTTGTGACCAGTAGAGTCCATTCCAGATATCCACTGTGAGAATTTCGGGATCAAGATAGAATGCATCACTGATTTTTAAATCATAAGAAACGATTACGCTGTCCATACCAATCCCAGTATAAACAATTGGGCTGATAAGGGCATTTGCATAGTTTGAAGCATTGGATTCGCAAGTGAATGTTGCTGAAGGAGGCGGACTACCTGAATCGGAGGAGATATCCCAGTATGCCTGTTCCAATCCGAAAGTCCAGTGCTGATACTCAAACGTACCCGCTTGCCAGGTTTCGGTAAATGGGACGAAGCTTACTTCTTCATTGAATAATTCGAAATTCTTTTCCGTCATTAAACCATATTTGATACTGATGCCCGTTTCAGATACCTGATCGTAATTCACAGCAGTAACTGTTATCTCATAAATCCCAACAGGTAAATCATAAATATGGTAGGATCCGTTTGCATCAGAGGTATCATTGATATTTCCAGGGAATAAAGATATCACAGCATTTTCTATTGGCGATCTGGAAATGGCATCTGTTATGCAGCCTGAAAGATGCCCTTTTCCATAGAATGTAATTGTTGCCGGACCAGTCCGGAATGATTCCATCGTATCATATACAGCCGAAACATAATAATCATAGGTTTTAGGGACGATTATCGTATCTATATATGAAGTTTCGGTTGCCGGGAGATAATATATCTTTTTATTATTTCTCCAGAGATTATATCCTGTAAGTTCAGACCGTGGGGAAGAATTTGAACCAATACCTTGTTGTTGTGGTTCACTACTCCAATTGAGTAATGCTCTTTTCTCATCAAGTGGCTGGGCGATAATGGTATCAGGAGGAAATAAATTTTCACCTGCCACGATGGTATAAGGGGTATCCAATAAGCAACTTTCAGTCGTCGAACCGTAGGCGGCTGTCACATTATATTGATATACACCACCCGGTGAAATAGTTTGAGTAAAAATTGTATCAGGATAAACGTCATTATTCAAACGTTCACCATTTCTATAAATAAAATATCCAGTACAATCATCACGTTTCCCCCCTTCACTTTCGATGTATTTGTTTGTATCTGAAACCGTTCCATCAGATTGAATTTCTTCGGGCGGAGACCAGGTGAGCGTGATATTCATGCCATTCACAGAGCCTTCAAAATTCCCTGGAGGATTATAATAATCGCATGGAATATATACAAAGGTGTAATAGAAAATTTCGTGTAATGGCTCTCCATTCCAGAATCCAAATACATATACCTGACCTGGTATTATTTGAGTCATGGTGTCCAAACTTATGCATCCTTCAGATTGTACCTCCACCCAATCACTTCCGTTAATTCCAAAAAACCAAGTCCTCGGAGAATGTGGAGAAGAGATGCTTGTATCAGTTGCCAATATCTTTATATCATCGATACAAACACCCATTCCGCCAGGATTTACCAGGCCGGTAAAACCTATCGAATAGAATTCGGAAGGTTCATGGAGATATATGACTTCTTTTTCCCACTCCGGTTGGTTTTGAGAGTATGTTTCGAGGGGATGCCATGCATCATCTTCATATTTTTTATAATAAACTTTGAGTTTATCCTGAACTGAATCACCGGCTTGTGCATGCTGGAATTGCAAATGTGGCCGGACGAGCCCACTAACATCCAACTCCGGGACAACAAGCGTTGTAATAGCAGAATTATCGATAAATGAAGCATTGAATTCCCTTGAAGAAGCATGATCAGGAACACCTGAAGGGCTTCCTTTACCGACTGTCCAGGCGATTGTACTGTCAACATATTCTTGTCGCCATCCGTAAGGAATTACACAAGATTCGAAATCTTCAGCATAAATACAATACTGATCTGCAAAAGTATACCAGCATATTTTTAATTCCTGACAATTAATATAATAAATATCAGGAAAAGACATTGGTTCATTTATTATATATACATCGCGAAATACATTATCATAAACTTGAATTGACGATTCCTCATATATATAATAATATTTTACTACCGTTAAATCATATATACCCGGAACTATATCCGATATTGTTACCATACCCGACCAAGGTGAAATCGCTTCATACTTATGCTGTGGATCATTATCCTGATTGACCAGGTTAACTAAAGCTCCATGTGCACTTTCTCCGTTACTTATAACGATATTTATAGTCATTGTAAATCCGTTCCTGACCAGATTCGAAAATGCAGGTTCAGAGGCATTATAACTATATGATGCTATCACGGCATATCTGTATAAACCGGTATCTATTGCCGTCCAGCCGGTGTCAACTAAAAAATTCTCCAATACCAAATCATCAACAATCGTCCAATTTTCAGGATTTGCTTCATCTCCTTTTAGGAGTCGAAAAACTTCATAATGGCTCAGAGCTCTGTTACCTTTGGATTCCAGGCCTGATTTTTGGATTTCCCCAGTGTTCGTTTTATCCGAATCGCTATAAATATATGACCTTATCATAAAATCATTATATCCGGCTTCTGTCCATTCTTCGCCTCCAGATACATTTTTCGAATAACTCCTGTATATCGGGTTAGTGGTATCAACAGCAATGGGTGCGCAATCAGGGAAATCGCCTCCCTGTATCATTACGATATAAAAGTAACCATCGTTGACTATGACATTACTATTCGAGAAATCAACAAATACCCAACCATAACCATATGGTTCCGCTTCAGTAATGGCCAGCTCACTGCCAGGCATATTATCAGTGCCATCATCATCATATATGGCCACATGAAAAGGAGTAAGGGTGTTTCCCTGGGGCCAGGTGCCGTCATAAATATTTATCTCTGCTCCAAAGACATTAGCCGGGTATCCTGCAGGTGTGAATTTCACAGCATTCATGTTGCCTCCCTGCGGCCAAGCGGTGACTTCATCAGCTATTCCGTCATCATAGGCGATCGTGTAGAAATCATTGAAATTGTACCATGATATGTGACACAGATCATCTAAGTTATTAATTTGAGCATGAACGTTTAATACGGGATATGGAAATTCTAAAAGCTGGGCATCGCATACCAAATACTGACCGCCTTGAATTTCAATAATATCGGAAACAGTAGCGTAACCATCAGCCGAAAAGATAAGGGTATAAAAACCAGCAGGAGCCCCTATTGAATAATGACCATAGGCTCCGGTCACGCCCGTGTACGTATAACACTCATTAGTAAGAGTAACAGTGGCACCAATAATAGGAAAATTATAACCATAAGCAGTAACTTTTCCTGATACCCAGCCAACAGTATCAGGTATCATTTCAGATGGCTGCAAATTTATTTGTCCAGGGAATGCGATTTCTTGCCTGATGCCGGTTATATGGTTTGTCGCTATGGCAGGTTTTATCGGAGTTTCAGTAAACCAGACAAAGCTGATCATTGTCAGTGAAATCAGCGATATCAATAAATTTATTAAAATTTTGTTAAAGATTTTCATTGGATAAGTATAGAAGTTTGATCGATAGGTTGACGGCATTAAAGATACGATAAAATAGTCAGGAAAGCAAATCAATATCTCTATCATGATATTAGTGACAGCGATGCGGTAGGTCTTCATCAGCCCCGACGAAGCGGTTTTCACAATTCAGACTATTATGACCTCACCAAAAAACATTATAATTTATTAATTTCTATGAATTTCCAGCTTTGAAAAATGGCAACAGACTGATAAGGGTGTCAGGAAATGGGTATGGTCTGTCATTTCCTTTCTTTAGTCGTCAAAAGGCAGCAAATTCAACTGACGTTCCAAGGCAAAATACTGGCGGGCGCTTCGGAGCACTTTCCTTCCTGCCTTGAGTGAATGATGGTTGAAGGTACAAAGTTTCTGATTCGGCAGTCCCGCCCGCCTTCATTTAGCCTTTATCACCGGCTGGTTTTCTTTTATGTCAGGCAAGATTCACTTTTTGGTCGAGTAATTCAATGTTAAAGTTGATTTTAGCATTTAAAGCTTTAAAAACTTTGATAATCGTCTCAAACCTTGCATCTGTCAGACTGTTTTCGAGCTTTGATATTTGTGCCTTTTTTACACCCACGAGTTGCCCAAGTTCTTCTTGTGTCAGTTTTCTTTCTTTTCTTGCTTGTTTTATGGCTTCTCCAATCAAGTCAAGACGTAACTCGTAATCAAATGCTTCTCGTTTTGGCGTCCCAGGTTTTCCGATATACTTATCAGTAATCTCGTCCAGGCTGTATATTTTTAATTTTTGAGCTTTCATTTTTCCGGAGTTTTTTGTTCAAAATATAGTTTCCTTAACTGCTCTGCTTTTATGAGGTCACTTTGTGTAATTTTATCAGTCTTTTTGATACGTCCATGAGTTGATATAACAACAGTGTCTGTCTTCTCAGTTTTGTCCCAAAATGCAAATAGTCGGTAATGAGTTTTATTGAACAAAGTCCTGAACTCCTATATTTCACCTTTCAGTTTTTTGAATAACTCCTTATCATTGGAAATCCTTGCCTTGTAGATGTTATAGATTACTTTATCTCTTGTCTTTTCGTCAAGACTGTCAAGAAACGTTACTGCTTCCGCTAAAAACCGAACCTGAAATCTTGCTGTCACTCGTTAAAGGTTTCTGCAAAGATAGATGTTTCTTTATTAGGAAACAAATCTTATTTTGAGGCTCTTTTAAAACTTGCCGATAACTATTTACTACCAGTAATATTACGAATTATCTCTATAAAATCCTAATATAAATAAAAGCAACGAATTCTTTAAGGTGTAGCCCGTGAAATGGATAAATCCGCACGTAAATTAGTACCGGCTTTTTTATGAAAACCACAAGCAACTTGCCGGCAAGTTACCTCTGTTTTTTGATGTTATTTTGACTCTTTTTAGGTGATATTGGTAGAACGCATGTATGCCATCTTTTCGAAAGATATCATCCGTATTTTTCTGAATCCAAAGAAACCAGGTGAGGCGCTGATAAAACCCATAGCTTTGAAAAATGATAGCAGACTGACAGAGGTGTCTATAGATGGTATGGTCTGTAATCTCCTTTCTTTAGTTGTCAAAAGGCAGCAATTTCATCTGACGGCCGGTGCTAAGCGCCGTGAGGGATTTCAATCGACTTACATGTCGCCAGACGGGGAAGTTTGCGAAAGTCATGCCCTGGGAGGCCGGGAGTTTGAACTGCATGGCGCTTAAGTCCATGTAGCAAAAGTATGCAATTTAGTATTCCTTTAATAATGCCTCATACGGAATATTTAATTCCTTATGAAGCTTTCTGATCATGTTTAAACTTAATTTTCTCTTTTTTGAAAATATTTCTGATACCCGGCTTTTATATCCAATAATTGAGGCAATATCCATTTTTTTAAGCCCCTGCTGTTTCATTCTAAATTTTATAGCCTCTATCGGATCGGGGGGATCAATTGGAAAGTTCTCATCCTCATATTTTTCGATTAAATACGACAATAATTCTGCTTCCTCTCCCTCAGGAGTATCCGCCAGGGCATCAAAAAGTTCTTCAAATCTTTTTATAGCTAACTTATAATCCTCTTCGTTTTTTAATAATCTTATTTCCATTATAATGTTTTATTTAAAAATTATTTGCATCTAATTTATCATATTCAGCATGGGTACCAATGAATCGGATAAATACCCAACCTCTTAAAAAATTAATTTTAACGATCAATCTGTATGAATTGCCTTTAATTCTGAATATAATCACATTATTTTTCACTACACTAACAGTTGGATAGCGCTTTTTAATATAATTTGATGTTTCCCATTTATTTTTCGATACTTCAGCATACCATGCCTTAAGGCTTTGTTCGGCATCAGGATGCTTTAGCCAAAATTCAACTAAAGTTTTACGCACAAAAACTCTCATCCCGAAATTTTGATACAAAAATAATATAAAATTACCAATATGGTAACTTGAGGTAAAAAAAATTTAAATTGTTACCGGCTTTTTATGAAATACAGAGACACCTTGCCGGTAAGTTGCCTGTGTCTTTTGATGTTTTTTGACTCCTTTTGGGTGATATTAGTAGAAAGCACGGGGGGGTGACTAATAAATTAAAATGTTTTGGATTTCCCCCTTTGTGTTCCTTGTGCATACTTCGTGATCCTTTGTGGCTCAATAACTTAAGATGTAACCACAAAGGCGACAAAGGATTTCACAAAGGCTCACCAAGACATTTTAGTCACCCCCTAGTATTTTTCTGAATCCAAAGAAAACAGGTGAAGCGCTGATGAAATCCTTAGCTTTAAAAATGGCAGCAGAGTAATAAGGGTGTTCGGAAATTGGTATGGCCGGTCAACTCATACCTTTAATTGTTAAAAGGCAGCAAATTCATCTAATGTTCTGCCGCTTTGCGACGGGCGGGATCGAATTGGTAGTTTGTTTCCTTTCCAGTTGAGATATTTTACTTGTAATCTGTATATTAACCAACTTTTCTCGCCTAATCACATTGCGGCCTGTTATGCCTCGAAAATATCTTTACTTATCTCCAGGCAACCGACTTCGTGATAATCGGGATTCTCAATGAATTCACGGATAAGGCTTTGATGCTCTTGTAAAATTCTTATCAAATTATCTGTTGATGTATTTCCAAATCTTAACCAGATTACTTTTGGTGGAATTCCTGATATGAGGGTTAGATCGTAAAAATCAGAATCGAAGGTTACAATTGTATAGCCTTCTTTTTTAGCATATTCCCAGATATTATGATCCGTCGCATTCTCAAGATATAGCTCACAGACTTGCTTTGCATTGGGAAAAATTTCAATTAATCCCTTAACCGCTCTGAAAGAGATATTCTGGTCGAAAAGGAGTTTCATTAGGCCACACGTAGTTTATGTTCTTTATCGGCTGCAAATGCAAGACACGCTTTTATGTCTTCTTCTTTTAATTCCGGATAATCCTTGACAATTTGTTCATGGGACATTCCGGATGCCAGCCAGTTAAGGACGTCATAAACAGCAATGCGCGTTCCTTTGACGCAAGGCCTGCCAAACCTTATGTTTGGGTTTATTACTATTCTGTCTATGTATCGAATCATGTTAAAAAGTTTGATCAAATATACGAAAAATCGGAATACTTTACTAAATGGTTAATATTTTTGAGCCATCTTTTCGAAAGATGTCATCCGTGTTTTTCTGAATCCAAAGAAACCAGGTGAGGCGCTGATGAAACCCTTAGCTTTGAAAAGTGGCAGCAGACTGATAAGGGTGTCCGGAAATGGAATGATCTGTCATTTCCTTTTTTAGTTGTTAAATGGCAGCAATTTCATCTGACGGTCGAGACTAATAACTGGCGGAAATTTCGAAGTTCAATACTTCAAACAGCGCCATAGTTTATTGTTTGTAATTCTTTTCATATTAGCACTTTCCGTCCGCTTGCTTTTAGCCTTTGTTAGGGTTTTGTTGTTTCGAATCCCGGATAAGTTTAATTTTATACTAATTCAATGATGTCTTCATTTATTTCAACCCTAAACTTAAATTTTGCGTTTAAAGCATTCATTATTTCCAATATTGTTGAGATAGTCAGATTTCTTGTTCCTTTTTCGATTTTTGATATTTGGGATTTGTCTTTCCCTATTAGAATCCCCAACTCTTCCTGAGTAAGATTTCTGCTCTTTCTTAATTCTTTTATTTTATAAGCGATAATATCCAATTGCAATTCTTGCTCAAAAGCTGACCTAACAGGCGTTCCTCTCTCGCCTATATACTTATTTAACAATTTTTCGTGTGATGTAGTTTCCATTTTTATTGTTATTAAATCGATTTTTCAAAATACTTTTTTCTTATTTCTTCTGCCTTATGTACTTCCCTTAATGGTGTTTTCTTTGACTTCTTAATAATTCCATGTGAGCAAATAACATATGCTGCTTTAGTTTTATCCCAAAATGCAAAAAGTCTATAATAATTCTTTTCATAAATAGTGCAAAATTCCCATATTTCTCCAGACAGTTTCGTAAACAGACTCGCAGATTTCGTGTGTTTTGCAAGAGAAATATTGTACAAAATCTTTCTTCTGACTTTTTCATTTTGTAGCTCAATAAAATTCACTGCTTCCGGCAAATATTCAACTTCAAAATATCTTTTCATGTTTTTTATTATGACAGAACAAAAGTATAATAAATTGCATTATATTGCAACTTATTGGGTGTATTTTTTCAAATTATTGACAGAATGATACTTTTACTTGATTATTCAAACCTGAAAACAATAAACCCTAACCATTCGCAAACAGCAATAATACGTTTTATTTCAGAAAAATTCTAATTTAAATAAAACCAACGAATTATGTATGGTGTAGCCTTTTATGGATAGACCGGTACTTTAATGGGTACCGGCTTTTTCATGAAAAACAGAGGCACCTTGCCGGCAAGTTGTTTCTATTTATTGATGTTTTTGGCTCTTTTTGGTGGTATTTGTAGAAAGCACGGATGCCATCTTCTTGAAAGGGATCTTCCGTATTTTTCTGAATCCAAAGAAAATAGGTGAGGCTCTGATGAAACCTGGCTTTGAAAAATGACAGCAGACTGACAAGGGTGTCCGGAAATGGGTATGGCCGGTCATCTCCTTTCTTTAGTTGTCAAAAGGCCGCAATTTCATCTGATACCCCGCCGGCAGCCGTAGCTTTTTGAACTATCTTTTCCGTTTGTACAGTGCTGATTTTGTCAACAAACGGGCAGAATGGTGAACAGTAAGAATATCAATTCTATAAATATCCACAATCCGGTAAACTATCCGGTAACTACCTCTTATTAATTCCCTTATGTTTTTATTATTAAATTCGGGGACAATTCGACCAGCTTTTGGGTGGGATTCTAATAACCTGAATTATTCATAAAAAAATGGAAAAGTTTGTTATCTCATTGATAATCATTATCTTTGAGGTGTATAAACTTTTAAACAAACTTTTCCATGAGTAAAGATACAAAAAGCCCAAATACCCATCTTGTTTCTGATACAGGATTTTTTTCTTCTTCCCTTTTTGCCCTTTCATCGATTTGTAAAAAGCCAATAGAATTATGCTTTACTGCGGAGAAGATTTCTTCGGATGGAGGTTTACTTTTATTACGTGAAATAGAGGCCCAGAGCGGTTTATTACAAGCCATTACCAACTGTATTGAAGAAGACCGTCACCTAGGTTATATCAAACATTCGATAAACTCAATGTTAACACAACGGGTATTCCAAATCGCTGCAGGATACGAAGATGCCAATGATTGCAACACCTTGAGAGATGACATGATATTTAAAATATGCGCAGATGTGGCGCCGGAAAGCGGTAAGCATCTGTCCTCTCAGCCAACGATGAGCCGGTTTGAGAATTCCCTGTTTAATGATTATTATGGAGAATACTGTTATATGCCCTTACATATCTATGAAGGCTTGAGCGGAAAATTAATCACCACCATATTGAAACCAGGCCGCAGAAGTAAGACCGCAGATGTTTTTTCCATTTTACACCGGATTATTATCCATTTGCGTAAGGTGTGGAAAAACACGATGATCATTGTACGTGGAGATGGCCATTTCTGCAGCAAAGAACTGATGGTCTGGACAAGCACCCGTCAACGGGTTCATTTTCTTACCGGGCTTACAGGCAATAAATCCCTCAATAAACTGGCAAGAGTAACCATTGACTCGGCAGAGAAACAGTTTAAAAGTACCGGCAAACCGGTAAAACGGTATCATAGTTTTGACTATGCAGCAGACTCATGGAGTGAACCCCAACGCGTAATCGTGAAAGTGGAAGTGAGCGAAAAGGGAACCAATATCCGGTATGTGGTAACCGACATCCGTTGCATAAGAACCAAGGCCTTGTATGAACAGGGTTATTGTGCACGCGGGCAAATGGAATTGTATATCAAGGAAAGCAAAACCTACCTGGAATCCGACCGTATGTCGTGCAGCCGTTTTGAAGCCAATCAGTTCCGGTTGTTTATGCATTCAGCTGCCTACGTCCTGTTACACGCCCTGCGCAGTGAAACCCTGCGGACAACTGAGTATGCTACCGCTACAATGAAGACCATCCGGTTGCGCCTGATCAAGATTGCCGCCTATGTAAAGGAAATGAAAACCCGGATTAAAATTGAGTTCCCAAAACAATTTCCGGATATGGAAGTGGTTGCAAATTGCCTGGGTATCTTCAGCGTGTTACGATGTTAGCACATTGTTGAAAACCACGGGAAATACCAGACAAATCATCAGATTTACAGAATAACCTCCAGTAACCACTCAACGGACGCGAAGAACATTGTCAATAACCCAAAAAAAATGTTAGTAACGGCGATTTTTTAAAAAATCTCACCTGAACAATGAATTTTGTCAAAACAAAAACTGCATCAATATCTTACAAATTATCCCAGCTTGCCTAATT
>JAPLDP010000075.1 GCA_026391695.1 Bacteroidota bacterium | reverse complement strand
CCTGAACAATGAATTTTGTCAAAACAAAAACTGCATCAATATCTTACAAATTATCCCAGCTTGCCTAATTTTTTGTATTCGTCCTGGAAATAGTATAGCTTTTTATCCGAATTTTGGATTTATGAATTATTCAGGTTAAATAACATATTACCTATTTTATCTTAATAAAATAAACTTTGTTGTGTTTTCAACCTTACCATCACTTATCATTTGAACTAAATAAATCCCCTGCTTCCAGTTTTTGGTATAGATGATAACCTGATCTTTCATCTTATCCGAATGTTTTTTCAATATGAGCCTCCCGTTTGCATCTGTAATTTTGAAAATGATGTCAACGGAATTACCGTTAGCTGCAAATTCAATGATAATGAAATCACCTGCCGGATTTAGGAAAGCCTTTAAAAGCGATTTGTTATGATCATCAGCTTTATTTTTTATAAGATCATAATCCTTAAAAAAAGACGACTTCAAACTGTCGGGAATATTAAAAGGCTCGTTATATTGAATTTTCCCCAAAGCTATTAAGATATTGCGAGCATATACTCCAGGTAAGACATGATCATTTTCATAAATATTTAATAATGATTCTATTGCAACAGAATCCATATCAAAGATACTCATTGTATCGGCCTGTAGTTGTTTTAAAATATCAAATAATATATGATAATTTTCATATTCGAGTTGTTCGTCATCATCAAGAGTAAAACTAAGAGGAATATCATTTATTACATCATTCATTAAAGTCGTATCTTTTTGTGAAAGATAAACGGATGCCAGGCTATATTTTGCTGAAAGCACAGGTTCATTTGTAAGAAGAGCTATCAAACTGTCCTTTGCATAGTTGTTTATCGTATCGTTTCTGTAAAAAAGAAATAGATCATTAAATGCTTTGCTCCGCTCCTGTTTCCATTTTGCAAGTTCGGCTTCAAGTGCTTCCTTTGAGCCAATGATGTTTCTGCCTTGCATAATTTCAGCCATCATATAATCAGGGACTGGGACAAATCGTTCATCAAGCGCCCCGAGTATTTCCTGAGACTTTGCCGACTGAGGATTGGCTACCAGCACATCGCGTACCATGGCGTTGGGGAGTACTTCTTCTTTATAAATTGCCGATTTCATGACCGTATCGGAAAGATAGGGCGACTCGCCGAGTAATTCCTCTGTTAACTGTTGCGCTTCATCCGGAAAACTGGTTTGAACCATAAAAGTCATTTCTTCCGTATCACCACCATCCACCAATGTGGCCAGTTCAGTCTCTTTTACTTCAATCTCACTTTCAGACTGTTCCAGGTTTTCTTTACTGCCTGAGCCGCCGCCGCTTTCAAGTTTCGATGGACAACTGAAGTCTTTGTTGTAATTAGTTCCAACATTTAAAAATCTATCCAGATTTCCTTGAACAGGATCAGGGTACACTTCAACATCAATCGGATGATTATCATGATAAACATATTCAAAGTAATTACAATCTTCGCTGTTAATAATATTTAATCCTATTGGTGGATCGGAGAAGGTATTTCCGGCAGGAGCCGTATCATTAGGAATCCGGTAACCCTGGTGGTAAGCTATGCCATAATTTGGACCAATGTGATTATCATCTTTGGTAACAAGAATATCATTTTCATTATTGGAAAAATCATTGCATTTGATACATAAGCCCTCATAATTACCATTACGGTTAATCCCATAAGGCACTATACCAAATCTCAAATTATCAAAAATATTATTATATATACTATTATAAACAGTACCGGAATTCCTGGCATAGATTCCGTAATATCCAAGTCCATCTCCGTTATGAAAAAATTCATTATCTTCTACATGATAACCTCTCGACTCGTTCAGATATAAGCCATAGGTTTCATATGCTCCTTTAAGCGGAAGTTCAAAATTGTTGGATGTTATCCTGGCACCGACAACGCCACTTATATATATTCCCCGCTGTGTGTTTATAAAATCGGTATGACGCACATCCACATATTTGTTTGTGCTGTAATCTGTGGCATAAATGCCGCGCTTTAATTTTATAAATTTACTGTTTTCATAAGAAGGGCACGGGACAGTAAGACTGGTACATCCATAATTGACTAAATAGGTCGAACTCAGGCTGTATATGCCTTTCCCGTAAAAATCATATTCACTGGCATTTTCAAAAGTGCACCGGATAAAAAAGATGCCTGTGACTTCAGTCATTTTTACAAAGTAATCGGGTTCAACGTTATCAGGCAGAATACCGTTTGTAATAAACCGACAGTCTTTGAAACCGCTGGAGCTTTCACGGTCATATCTCAAAAACTCAACACATGTGCCATTGTCGATAAAATATGCATCATTGGCAACAACAATTCCGCCTGTATAGGCCATATCAATTCTGTATCCTCCATGTCCATCAGGATCAGTCTTGTAGGCTCTAATGCCGCACTCGGCATGCTCAATGGTGCCGCCGTTCTTTAATAATACGATTCCCTGGTAAGTGGGTAATTGGGGCTGATTATTTGTACCGTACACTTGTACACCCTGCCACATGCCCTGGCATGAATTGGTCAGTGTGCCGCCATCGACAACCAGCCTGGCACCACGTAAAACAACGATATTCGCATCTTCGGGAAAAGCTACCCGGCTTTTAATAGTCAGAGTAGCTCCTTCCTCTATGATAACACTGTTCGACAGGCGTTTGTTGTCGACCCAGGTCTCGTCCTCCTCGATGACGAGAGGATCAGGGGCAAATTCACACAGAATCCTACTGTCAAACTGACTCCAAGCGAATTTCCCGGACACTAAAAGAATGAAAATGATCAGAATTCCCTTTTTCACCCTATAAATATAGAACAAGAATATATCAAATGCAAGTATAAAATGATAATTGTAAAATGAGAGGAGACGGATTAATATCCAATATCGAACACTCACCAAGGAATGTCAATAATCAATTAGAATGGTAAATTAGCTGCAAGCTACAAGCTTCAAGCTGTTAGGTGCTATGTACAGTCTTTTAATGAATTGACTCCATTCAACCTTGTCATTGTCATTGGAAATTAAACATTGACGTTGGATTTGGATATTGGATGTTGGCTATTCTCAGGGGCTGAGTTCAATAGCCAATATCGAACACCCAACAGTGAACAACCATGATCATTGTTCATTGTTCATTGAAGTAAATCCATTCCGAAAACCCTGCAAATATTGTCAACAAGGATCGCTTTTACGTTTTCGGTATCCATCCGGTGTCTTTTTTCTTTTTCCAGGGATGTCACTGCTTTGTCAGTGAATCCGCAAGGATTAATGGAGTTGAAATAATTGAGATCGGTATTCACATTAAATGCAAATCCATGCATGGTGACCCAGTGTGAGGTTCTTACGCCGATGGCGCAGATCTTACGGGCTTTATGCGGAATGCCGGCATCGAGCCATACACCGGTCGCTCCGTCAAGACGGCCGGCCGTGATGCCTAATTCTTTTAGTGTCAGGACAATCGCCTCTTCCAGATTAAAAATGTACCGCTTCACCGACAGTTTAAAATTATCCATGTCAATGATGGGATAACCGACAATCTGACCGGGGCCATGGTATGTTATGTCACCGCCACGGTTAATCCTGTACAATGCAACGCCTTGTATCTTCAGATCGTCAGGAGAGACCAGCAGATTAGCTTCTGAGCCGCTTTTACCCAGGGTATACACATGAGGATGCTCGCAGAATAACAGGTAGTTGGGAGTAAGTTCCTGCTCCCCGGCCGGTTTTTTCAGGTTCCGTTCTTTGATGGAAAGAATCTCATTAAATAGTTTTTCCTGGTAGATCCATGCTTCCCGAAAGTCAATCAAACCCAGATCCTTATATATAATTTTTTGATTCACCATGGAAATGAAAATATTATATAACCCCAAAAAAACAACCTGTAATCCCGACTTCATCGGGATTTCGCTCAGCTTCGCTTCGCTCAACCTGCAACTTGCGACCTGGGACCTGCGACCCTACATTCTGCGAGA
The DNA here is from genome assembly GCA_026391695.1 of Bacteroidota bacterium. NCBI lineage: Bacteria > Pseudomonadati > Bacteroidota > Bacteroidota bacterium. The sequence continues at coordinate 12,797 of JAPLDP010000075.1, read as the reverse complement.
TACAAATTTTATTTAACGTGTCTTTCCGCCTGATAAGACGATCGCACCAGCGGATGGCTTTCCACAAAACGGAAGCCTTTATCCAGACCGGTTGTCCGATATCTGTCAAATTGTTCCGGATCAATATATTCAACCACCGGCAGATGTTTAACGGTCGGACGAAGATACTGTCCTATTGTGAAGATCTGACATCCGGCTGCAATCAGATCATCCATGGTGTCATACACTTCTTCTTCTGTTTCGCCTAATCCGGCCATTATTCCTGATTTACTGACTATTCCTGCATCGGAAATATACCGGATGACCTGCAGGCTGATATCGTATTGTGCTTTACTGCGAACAAGTGGAGTCAGCCGCCGTATAGTCTCCAGGTTATGCGATATGACATCAGGGCCGGCATCAATAATTCGCCTTACATCCTGACAAACTCCATTAAAATCTGGTATCAGCGTTTCAATGGTTGTGGCCGGATTTATTTTTTTTATCTCCCGGATCGTTTCTGACCATAGCAGTGAGCCGCCATCTTTAAGATCATCCCTGTCGACCGAAGTGAGCACACAATGCTTGAGGTTCATAAGTTTTACGGATAGAGCGACCTGTATTGGCTCGTTCCGGTCTACCGGTATAGGTTTACCGGTTTTGGTATTGCAAAACTTACAGGAGCGTGTACAGATGTCTCCCAGGATCATGAACGTGGCCGTACCTCTGCCCCAGCATTCACCAATATTCGGACAATGGCCGCTTTCGCAGATGGTATGGAGTTTATGAGCTTTGACAATGTCTTTAACATGAACATAATTCTTCCCTTGGGGAAGCCTGGTCTTGAGCCAGCCTGGTTTGCGCATTATAGGTCCTATAGAGTTATCTATTGCCATTTCATAATTGCAAAGCAAAAGTAAATAAAATAGAAAAAGACTTTCTATGTCGCCCGGATATGCAAAGTCAGAATACAATCAATTTCCTATCTTTGTAAAAACAAACAGATATGGCACAGGAACTTGGTGACCAGGAAGTCGTCCGGAGAAATGCATTGCAGGAATTATATCAACTGGGCATAGATCCTTATCCTGCTGAGATCTTTGAGGTAAATGTCAGGGCAAAAGAGATACTGGATAATTTCCCCGGGAATAATACGCTTTACCAGGATGTCAGCATAGCAGGCCGGATAATGAAACGACGGATCATGGGTGCGGCTTCGTTTGCTGAATTGCAGGATGCTTCGGGCCGGATACAATTTTATGTCAGACGCGATGACGTCTGCCCCGGTGACAATAAAACACTTTACAACACGGTATTTAAAAGGTTATTGGATATCGGCGATATCATCGGGGTGAAAGGTTATGTCTTTATCACACAAATGGGTGAAATCACCATCCATGTGAGAGAATTCAAGATTCTGTCAAAATCGCTGAGGCCACTACCTATTGTCAAAGAAAAGGATGATAAGGTTTTTGACGCGTATACGGATCCTGAACAGCGTTACCGCCAACGGTACGTGGATCTTATCGTTAATCCGCATATAAAAGAGGTGTTTGTCCTCCGGTCAAAGCTTATCAATTCCATGCGGTCATTCCTGGATAACAGGAATTATCTGGAGGTTGAAACGCCCGTCCTACAGCCTTTATATGGTGGTGCAGCAGCACGTCCTTTCAAAACTTACCATAACACACTGGATATATCCCTTTATCTGCGCATTGCTAACGAATTATATCTGAAAAGGCTCATTATCGGTGGTTATGATGGCGTGTATGAGTTTGCAAAAGATTTTCGTAATGAAGGTATGGACCGGTTCCATAATCCTGAATTCACACAGATGGAGTTGTATGTTGCTTATAAAGACTATGAGTGGATGATGAACTTGGTTGAGGAAATGATCGAAAAGATAACTCTGGATATCCATGGCCAGACTAGCATAAAAGTTGGCGATAAGACCATCGATTTTAAAAGACCCTGGAAAAGATACACCATGTTTGAGGTCATCAGGGAATATACTGGTATGGACATATCGCAGATGGATGAGCAGGAACTGGTGATGACAGCGGGGAAATTCGGTATAGAAGTCGACGCGACAATGGGTAAGGGGAAGCTGATCGATCTGATTTTTGGTGAGAAATGCGAGCCACATCTGATCCAGCCCACATTCATTATGGATTATCCTGTGGAGATGTCACCGCTGGCTAAAAAGCACCGGTCCAAACCTGGTCTTGTCGAACGTTTTGAGGCAATATGTAATGGGAAGGAGATATGCAACGCATTTTCGGAGCTGAATGATCCGCTGGACCAGCGCCGGCGCTTTGAAGAACAGCTCGAACTGGGACGGCGCGGTGATCAGGAATCAATGGTCCTGGATGAAGACTTCCTGAAAGCTCTTGAATTTGGTATGCCGCCAACAGCCGGCATCGGTATCGGCATTGACCGCCTGACCATGATCATGGCCAATCAGCCCTCCATACAGGATGTGTTGTTTTTCCCACAGATGCGGCCGGAGCAAAGGGAAAGGTTTTCATCCGATGAAGATTTTAAAGCACTGGGTGTGGCTGAAGCATGGATACCTGTGATCCGTAAGGCAGGATATACCACAGTTGACGCATTGAAAAAGGCCCATCCCAATAAGCTGATCAACGATCTTGGCGGGCTCCGGAAAAAGCTCAAATTGGAAATACCAGCCCTGCGGATTGAGGATGTTCAATCGTGGTTTAAATGACCGACATACAGTTCATATACACTATAAAACCTTTGATTATGAAAAGTAAAATTACTCTCATTTTGTTTTTTCTCCTGATCATTTGTTTATCGGGATTTTCGCAACAGGATAGCTCAAAGCAGGTCGTAAAAAAAGGCTGGAAACTGGGAGCCCTGCCGGTCGTGGCCTATGATGCTGACCTGGGATTTCAATATGGTGTTTTAGGACAGTTGAATGACTTCGGTGATGGTTCAAATTATCCGGATTACAGGCACATGATCTATGTGGAATGGTCGCGGTTTACAAAAGGCACCGGCGTGAACCAGATATTCTATGATACGAAAACATTATTGCCAAAACATATCCGCATGACAGTCGATTTATCTTATCTGACTGAAAAAGCGCTCGATTTTTTTGGATTTAATGGGTATGAGGCGGCGTACATTCATGATTTTGAAAATGACGATTCCCCTGATTACATCTCCCGGGTTTATTATAAGCATGAAAGAAAGCAGCTGCGAGCTTTGCTCGATTTTCAGGGCCGTATTACATCGCAACGTTTCCGCTGGCTTGGAGGTATTTCCTATTATAATTTTAAAGTGGACACTGTGGATATCGGCAATCTGAATAAGGGGAAATCAGAAGATGAAAAATTGCCAGATACAACCCTGCTTTATGATAAGTATGTGCAGTGGGGTTTTATTGACGAGAAGGAGAAAGATGGCGGCCAGACCATTTTCCTGAAGGGCGGACTGATTTATGACACACGCGATAATGAACCTGCACCAAACAGGGGCGTGTGGGAAGAGGTCGTCATAATGACCGCGCCATCTTTCATCGGTAACAGTGAATTCGCTTTTACCAGGCTGGCCATTACGCATAGGCATTACATTCCACTGATAAAGGATAAAATGACTCTTGCATATCGTTTGTCATATCAGGGAACAATTGGAGGCAAAGCCCCGTTTTATATCGAACCACTCCTGATGAGTTCTTTTTCGACCGCAACCAATAATGATGGTTTAGGGGGCGCAAAATCATTAAGGGGCATAAAACGAGACCGCGTTGTAGGCGATGGAACCGTTATGGCTAATGTTGAACTCCGCTATAAGATCATCAAGACGACCCTGCTGAAACAAAACTTTTATATTGCTGTCAATGCGTTCGGTGATATGGGCCAGGTTGTTCAATACAGAGACATCGATAAGCTGAAATTGCCTTCCACCGAAACCTATTCGGATTATTTTGACCAATCGCGTGATAACATCCATTTCGGCTATGGTGCAGGTCTGAGGCTTGTGCTGAATGACAATTTCATTCTAGCCATTGACTATGGATTTGCCAGTGATTCGCGCGACGGAACAAGTGGATTGTATATTAACATAGGCAACCTCTATTAATTATTTCGAAATAAGTTATTTTTGTTGGTTTGATATCTGCATTTCCAATAATTTCAGGCGATGAAAAACATTTACTCCGAAAGGAAATACGTTGTGATAGGTATTTTCCTGGCTGTCGGATTTATTTTTATCGCTAAACTCTTCTACCTTCAGATCATCAATAAAAGTTACCTTTTATCCGCACAAAACAATGTCATCAGGATCATTACACAATATCCTGCCAGGGGACTGATCTTCGACCGGAACGGGAAACTACTGGTGTACAATGAGGCCGCATATGACCTGATGGTTGTTCCTGACCAGGTTAAAAAATTTGATACATTGGAGTTATGTAATCTTATTGGAATTGACAGGGAAATATTTACCCATCGGCTGAAAAGCATAAGGGAATATTCTACAAGGAAAGCCTCGGTGTTTGAGAAGCAAATCTCGAAAGAAACGTACGGTTATATGCAGGAGAAACTTTTCAAATTCCCTGGCTTCTATGTTCAGTCGCGTATTTTGCGGAGCTATACTTACCCCATTGCAGCCCATACCTTTGGTTATATCGGCGAAGTTGACAATGCCACCGTCAGTAGCGATCCCTATTATAAACCGGGGGATTACATCGGTATCAGCGGGATTGAAAAGACCTATGAAAAAGAGCTGAGGGGCGTGAACGGTGTTAAACGTATTATGGTGGATGTTTTCAACCGGGAGAAGGGCAGTTTTCAAAACGGGAAATATGATACATCTGCTGTTAAAGGAAAGGACTTATGGATTACCATTGATGCAGATTTGCAGCTATACGCCGAACAGCTTATGGCTCATAAAAAGGGCAGCATTGTGGCTATTGAACCTTCATCAGGTGAAATACTGTGTCTGGTATCCTGTCCTTCTTATGATCCGAATCTTTTGGTAGGACGTGTCCGCAGCAAGAATTACGAAATTCTGGAAAAAGACACCCTGCAGCCGCTATTCAACAGGGCACTGCAGGCTACATATCCTCCTGGTTCTAGTTTCAAACTGATGAATGCTCTCATCGCTCTTCAGGAAGGAACCACCACGCCGGAAGTCCGCTTTCCCTGTAATGGAACAGCCAGTGTACCCATCAAGTGCAGTCACTATCATCCTGCACCGCAAAACATGCTGGGAGCTATAGAATTATCCTGCAATCCTTTCTTCTGGAGGACATTCAATACGATTATGAATAAAACCCGTGATATCCACGATAGCTATAACCTATGGCGTAATCATGTGATGAGTTTTGGATTTGGTAACAGCTTTTCAAGTGACCTGTTCACTGAGGTCAAAGGATTTATTCCGGCAACCGACTATTATGATAAATATTTTGGTGAGAAAGGCTGGCGTTCAATGACCATCAGGTCATTGTCGATTGGCCAGGGGGAAATACTGGTCACGCCTCTTCAACTGGCCAACTATGTGGCTACTATATCAAACAGGGGATATTATTATGTGCCTCATCTGATGAAATCCATTGAAAGTGAGGAAGATTACAGCAGGACAAGGGTAAAGAAGACCACAACTATCGACCCGAAATATTTCACCATTATCGTAGAGGGTATGTACAATGTGTTTGAAGGAAGCATGGGTACAGCCCGGCATTATAAAGTAGATAGTCTGGATATTTGCGGTAAAACGGGCACAGCAGAGAATCCTCACGGGAAAGCCCATTCCATCTTCATCGCATTTGCTCCCAAAGATAACCCCCGTATCGCAATGGCTGTCATTGTGGAAAATGCAGGATTTGGAGCTACTTGGGCTGCACCCATTACAACGTTGTTAATCGAAAAGTACCTCACAGGGAAAACAAAACGCAAGGACGTCGAAGAACGTATAATCAACTGTAATCTAATAGGAGACTGATGAGAGAAGATAGAGGAATATTTAAAAAGACTGACAGGTGGCTGGTCATCATCTACATAGCTCTGGTGCTCATCGGATGGATTAACATCTATGCTGCTGTGTACAGTGAGGAGCATAAAAGTATATTCGACCTTGGCCAGAATTATGGCCGCCAGATGATCTGGATCGTAACCTCATTGATAATCGCACTCATCATTTTGCTTTTTGATTCAAAATTCTTTTCGGCATTCAGCTTCCCTGTTTATCTTATGTCGATACTCACCCTTATTATTGTGTTAATTGTCGGGAAGGTCGTAGCCGGTTCACGGTCATGGTTTCAGATCGGGCCGGTTGGTTTTCAGCCTGCTGAGTTTGCCAAGTTTGCAGTATGCCTGGCGTTGGCACGGTATCTCAGCTCACTAGACCTGGATATCCGTAAGGTCCGGACCAGGCTGTTTGCATTACTGATCATTATTGTACCTGCTTTGCTGGTATTACTCGAACAGGACACCGGGTCAGCTATAACCTACAGTGCTTTTCTACTGGTGTTTTACCGGGAAGGAATGCCAGGCCGTTTACTTCTTATAGGCGCCGCAGGAGCTTTATTATTTGTCCTCACTCTGTTAATCGATAAATTTATTCTGGTTGGTTTACTGATCGGCGTAACACTATTCCTGATCGTTTTTATACGTAGAAACAGACGAAGGATCATACTTATAACAGGATCATTAGTCCTTGCCATTGTTATCGTCTTCAGTGTGGATTATGCCTTTAATCATTTGCTTAAGCCCTATCAGCAAAGCAGGGTCAGTGTCATGTTAGGAAAAGAAATTGATACCAAAGGTGCCGGGTATAATCTCAACCAGTCAAAAATCGCTATTGGATCTGGTGGGCTTGTCGGGAAAGGTTTTTTGAATGGTACACAAACCAAATTCGATTTTGTCCCTGAGCAGAGCACTGACTTTATTTTCTGTACTGTCGGAGAAGAATGGGGTTTTATTGGAAGCCTGGTCGTTATTGGGCTGTATATTGTCCTGCTGATTAGGATTATTCAGCTTGCAGAGCGACAGCGATCCATTTTCAGCAGGATATACGGATATGGGGTGGCATCGATATTATTTTTCCATTTTGCCATAAATATCGGAATGACAATAGGATTGGCGCCGGTCATTGGGATACCATTGCCATTTCTGAGTTATGGCGGATCATCTTTGTGGGTCTTTACGATCCTGTTATTTATTTTTATCAAACTGGATACAAACAGGATGGACCTTATATAGCCCTTATTAGACAAGGGTTATCTCATTTCATTGTCAATTGTCAATCCCGCATTCACTGCGCTCTGCGGGATGTCGATCGGCTTCGCTCCGCTCCGCTGCCGACTCCTAATAATACTTCACCCTGTTATCTTCAATTTTAGCTCTTTCTTCGAGGGCAGTGAACACTTCTCTGCTGACACGTGTCTTAATAGAATTGGCAAGGAAGTCTTTCTGTTGCTTGAAATCCTGTTGCATCGGAGGTTCGGTGAATGAATCCAGGGCGATGACATAAACAGCCATATTACCTTTCACAGGATTTGAGACCTCGCCGGGTCTCATCGAAAAGATCTTTCCGATAACCTCTATGTCTGGCCCGAATCCAGGAATATTAAAAGAACCAAAAGTGATTTCCGTGGAAGTATCAACAGTAGTATTAAATTTCTGTGCCAGCCGCATTAAATCTTCGCCTGGGGTATAACTGTCCTTTAATCTGCCAAGCAACACTTCAGCTTTCTTTTCGCGGAGAACGAGGGGCTTGATACGCTCACGCACCACGTCGAGCGGAGCAATGCCTTTTGCATATTCAGCCTTAAGAGCAGCGACAACATAGGAATTTCCCATATCGAAAACAGGTGATACATCGCCTTTTCTTGTTTTGCCGTTAAATGCCCATCCGACAACCTGCCGGGGATTATCCACGCCGGGAATCGAATTTGACAGGGGGGTCAGTTTATCGGACGTGCGTTTGTCCAGTCCAAGATCAAGCACGGCTTTCTGGAAAGCTTCCAGGCTGTTATTTCTTGAAAGGAAATCATTCGCTTTAAGATAGGTCTGCTGAAATGTTTCGCTTGAAGGGACAATGCTCCGGTCAATCATAGCTATCTTCACCTTTTTGTTAGGTTCCTGTTTACCAGTAATCTCAATCACATGAAATCCAAAGGGTGTTTCAGCCCTTACAATATCTCCGACATTTCCTTTCAAACAGGCTTCATTGAATTCATAAACCATCATACCATCGGGAAACCAGTCCAGATTGCCATTATTTTTTTTAGCCGAGGGATCATCTGAATATTTAAGGGTCATTTGAAGGAATGTGGAAGGTGTTGCTTTAACAGCAGCATATATACTATCGGCCAGCTTTTGAGCGTCTTCTTTGGTTCTGGTGATATTATCGGCACCACGTGCGCCCTGGTAAGTAATAAGTATGTGGCTGGCTTTTATAGAATCGGGACGCATCTGCACATCGACGAGCTTGGCAATGTGGTATATGTCATCTTCAATATAAGGTCCGTAAAATGTACCAACAGATGAATTGAACATAAGTGAGTCAATCCTGACAGGTAAGGTGCCTTTTTTGTGCCACGTGCTGTCATATCGGTTATCGGAAACAGCATTGACGAAATTCGACACATCAGGTGCGATCTGGAATTGATTGTAAATATCATTGACAGTTTTTGCGATCTGCTCACGGTCTAAATCTGATGGTGTGACAGGGAAAACTACATAGTCGATGTCAACCATTGGATCCTGTTCATACTCTTTTTTATGTTTTTCGTAAAAATTTTTGTAATCGCTTTCGGAAGCTGTCACTGCTGTGTCAGGAATAGTGGAATATTTCAGACCAACGATACGGACAACGACTTTGCGGTTTTTATCCGAGTAATCATCCTTGGCAAAAACGGTAGGAGTATAATATCCTTTGATAATCAAATTATTATATTTTGTCCGCAACCGGTCTGATTTGATCATTTTTTCAAGTAAAATGTAACGCTTCTGTACCTGAGGATCAACATTGTTGAAATTCTGAAGGAACTGAGAAACAGTGGCAGGATTAAACTGGCCGGTTTGAGGATCTTTGAAATTCTGAACAATATATTGATGAGGATCATTGCCACGGATCTGATCGTCCAGCTCGTCGACTGATACGTTGATGTTCAGTTTTTCATACTGTTCACGCATAATGATATCAGTAACCATTTCCTGCCATACAGATTGCCTGATACTGAATGCTTCAGTTGGAGTAATACTCTCGGCTCCGGCATTTTGCCTCCGGATTTCCATATTCTCTTCCACTTTTTGATTGAACTCTACCCCAGGAATATCTGTTCCGTCGATAATCCCTATATTGACGGCTTGCCTCCGGCTGTATTTCCGGGGATTAATAAAATCTCCAAGCACAAACGAAGCAAGAGCAATACCAACAATGATCATAATTAGCTTCGAATGTTTCCTTATTCTTCCAATGGCTGCCATATTGATTAGTTTTTCTTTTCCGAGTATTACTTAGGAATTCAGAAATGATTATAAATGAATGCTTTGATTTTAAAAGAGTGCAAATGTACAAAGTTTTTCCAGTCAAAAATATATTTTAAAGAAAATTTAATTGAATTCAGAATCTATACCCCGCCTGCATCAAAAACCATCTTCCCTGCTGAGGGTATGGAAAGTTGACGCTTCCACCCTGCTCATAGAGGGTATCGAAAAGATTATAGATCGTAAAGTCGAGGGAGAACCTGTTCAGATCCTTGAGATGAACACCGGCATTTATAATAGCCGCAGGATCAACCTCATAGTCCGGATTCTGGAATGGAAGGCCATTTTTATAAGTATTGATGGGAGATAACTCTTTGCCGGTATAATGTAATGTGAGATTTAACCAGACATTTTTTGATTTTTTAAACAGTGGATTTATATCCAGAATGATATTCCCGCTAAGATCAGGGATATTGTGAATATGCTCGTTTGTCACGCCATAATCCACAGCATCCAGGGCATATTGCCAGGTCATGTTGGCTCTCAACTTGAACAGTTCTGTCAGATATCCCGCTTCTCCTTCAATGCCTGTCGATTCCAGCCGCCCGGCATTTCTGTACCGTGGTTCAGATCCTGTCGCCTCAGGATCTCGGTAGATGAAATCTCTCAACTTATTATAGAAGACATTTAATCCTAATGTGTATTTATTATTGAGCAACCTGAGATTTGAAGTGAACTGAAGGGATGTCAGGTGCTCCGGTAAAAGGTTCTCCGACCCTTTATAACTGGGAAGAGAATTGTAGCGGTACCAATATGGTGCATCTACAAATGATTTGGCATACGAAATTTTAATATCTGCCTTAGCCGATGGCATATAAATAATGGAAAGCCTGGGACTAAAGTCATCAATATCACCCCCTTTGTGCCTTTTCTTATTGTCGTACCTTGCACCCAGGTTGAGGATGAACTTCTGTCCGAATTTATGTTTTATCTGAAAAAATCCTGAATAAATAATTTCTTTACCCTTTTCGAGAAGAGGGACTGAACTGTTGTCCATAATCGTGTCAAACTCTCCGTTTGTGCCTATCAGGAAAAAACTGTCGATGAGATCCATTCCATCCAGTTGAAGCCCTGCCAGGATATTCCCTTTTCCTGAACGGTTCAGGTTGTATTGTTTTTTAAGCTGAAGCACACCACCATAACTGTATTCATTCCAGAAAACCTTGCCTGATTGCCCTATGTCAGGATTCATGACGAGACATCCCTCAATGGAGTTGAAATCGAGTGTGGCATTGACAAAGACATCCCAACCTTTATTGAATTCTTTGCCATAGTTGGCGTTAAAATGGGATGACCGCGAGCCAAGTCCGGGTCCCACACCCTGAAAAGTCCGGTATTCATCATAATTATATACTTCCCCAGTCATACCTCCGCTGGAAAATGGTTCAATATATTTACAATAGCGCATGTTTGCCATCAGCGAAAAATCGTTGGTGTTGAAAACCATACCTGCATCATAGGATGGATTATCCCTGAATCCTCCGATTATGGAGTGACCATCCTGCGGATTTGGGGAATAATCTTGCTCTTTCGGTACATATACCTTTTGCCCATCGGAGCGGTAATAATTTCCCCATATTATCAGGTCATTATAACGGTCAAATTGTTTACCAAAGAGAATATTGGCCTTGGTCTGACCATAGTTTCCAACTCCTGCTGAAACCTTTATTCCGGCAATATCCTGTCCTTTTTTTGTGATGATATTAATGACAGATGTAAGTGCCACGTTGCCATACAATGATGACGCCGGTCCACGCAGGACTTCGATTTGTTTGATCTTTTCAAGAGAAATGCTGAAATCCGGATTGGCTTCGGAATAAGAACGGGAGTTCAGCCGGTGCCCATTAAGCATAATGAGTATTTTCTGCTGCGAGGAGGCATAAACACCACGCATGGAAATGTTGTACTCATTATGATCTTCAATATTTGTCATCCCCGGAACATAAATGGACAGCAACTCTTTCAGGGTACGGGCACCACACATGACAATCATCTCTTCAGTGATCACTGTTACCGGCACAGGGGCTTCATTCAGGGGCTCAGCTTGACGGGATGCTGTTACAAGGCTGGTGATAGGTTTCCTGACGCTTTCTAGTGTAGCCAGGTATCGCGGAGGATCAAAAACGGTGTTAGGCGTATATGCCGGATCGATCTGAAGGATATGCTCAATCATTAAACCAGCACTATCCTGAATGTCATTTGCAAGATAAGTCAATGCAAGCAAACGGTAGGCCTGTATCTTCTCATCTTTTGTGAAGCCCCCGGCCAGACAAGGCCTGACCAAAGTGACAACCACATCGAAACGGCCAAGCTCATACTCCTTTTGCGCCTGCTCAAGGGCTATCTGTCCGCACTCCTGCGAAAACAAACGGTTACTGTATAATAGACAACCCACAGCAGACAAAATCACCCACAATTTTAATTGTGGGAATTGCAGGCTATGAGTCATAAGTCTCTTTTCAACCATCGGAAAGTTATTTTTGGGTTAAATTTAAATAAATTTGCAATATAAGCTCACTTTCTCCCAATTTGAATAGTGAATGCCGGGAGGAACCTTGAACATGAATGGGGTTAATAAATCATACTCAATCAATGGTTGAAACAACGAAATGGTTATCAATAGAGAATGTCATTCAGTTCGAGGTTAGAATTGGTGACATCAATTATGGTGGTCATATGGGCAATGATAAGGCGCTGCTTATTTTTCAAGATGCACGCATAGGTTTCCTCGAGTCCCTGGGATTTTCAGAGAAGAATTTAGGCGATCATACCGGCATCATTATGAGCGAAGCTCATGTGTTTTTTAAGAAGGAAGTATTTCTGCATGACCAGTTGACAGTGGATGTATCTGTCACAGAGGTGACCACTTCATCTTTTGTCCTGATTTATACTGTACGACGATTAGAAGATAATACCGAGGTTTTAAGTGGAACAACGAAACAGCTTGCATTTAATTATGACAGGCGCAAGGTTGTCCGTATCCCTGAGTTATTCAGGAATACAATACATTTGAATACAAACACTTAAAGATTTTTAACATGATGCGATTTTTCACTGTCTTCCTGGTGATCTGACTCCATGCAGGATGGTTTTAAAATAATATTGCTTTCGTTTTATTCTTACTATAATTTTGAACTTCCTATGTACATGTTGCGGCCTATGTCCAGGCGGGCAATGAAATTATTGTAACCGGTACCATGAAAAATGTTGGTTTCAATAACATTACATCCTTTGAAGTGTCATATACGGTGGATGGTGGTGATCCGGTTATTTATCAGGTGAGCGGCATCAATGTTG
>JAPLDP010000074.1 GCA_026391695.1 Bacteroidota bacterium | reverse complement strand
CGAAATGATGCAGATTTTAGGTATTTCTATTTTTGCCAAAACTCCAATAAATGAGCTACTTACCAAAACACAAATCAAACAAAATGTCAAAGAACAACTTAACTTATTTAATTTCAAAGAAATATTAACGCATCACTAATGGAATTAAACATTAAATCCACTCCGAAAAGTGGTTATCGAAAACCAATATTGGGCTAAAGCCCTATATACCATCAATTTGCATTATCCCGACCTTAAGGCCGTGGTAATTAATAACCAGTTAGTCACAGGACTTTTGTCCAAAATGATTACTTTTCGGAGGGGACTCATCCTATAAATTTAAAATAACAATATGAGAACAACTTATTTACTTTTTTTAATCTGGACCTCTTTTCTGATCTGTCAGGCCTTTTCGTTAAAGAGTCAACCTTACCAACACCGGAACATACGGGCCCATGCCATGAACACTTCGCTATATTCTGAACGGAAACAAAAATTTATGGATGATCCGTATCATTTTAAAAATATGATACCTGATGATCAGGATCAGTTCTTTTATTCAGCTAATTGCCCGAACAGCAGTGATCGGGGAGATTATGGCAACAGTCCGGAATGGGATTGGAATGCAATGTTCGGAGGGTCAGGTACCGATTGTGGAAAAGATGTAATTGTTGATAATCTGGGAAATATTTATGTGGTCGGAGATTTCTCCGGAAACACCCATTTTGGGGATGAAAGTCTGGTAAGCACGGGGTTGAGAGATGTCTTTCTGGCCAAATTCAGCCCTTCAGGAGATTTATTATGGATCAGGCAACTTTTAAGCTCACCTGGTGGTAAGGCTGAGAGTTTCGCGATTTGTGACGATAACAATGAAAACTTATTGATAACCGGTAGTTTTAGTGGCGATCAGCTTTCTTATGGCGATGATTTTGTTGACAAGATCGGGACAGCCGATATTTTCGCTGCTAAATTCAATAAAGAAGGCGGATTAATCTGGTTGAAAAATTATGGCGCTTTATCGGCCTCTTTAAAAGGATTAAAAATTCAAAATGATGTTTCCGGCTATATATATATCGCAGGCTCGTCAACGACAATTGAATATCAAAGCATACTTTTAAAAGCCGATGCCGGGGGCCAGGAAATATGGCGGCAATATAATAAAAGCCGATTTGAAGATCTGGCCGTCCATGATCAGAATATTTATATTACTGGCACTTTGACTGAACCGGAAAATTTTGGTGATACTTTAATGGTTCCAAACGGCTGGAATGCTTTCCTTGCCAAAATGGATCTGAACGGTGGTTGCGAATGGGCTGTCATGGGACAACAGCTGCAAACTGGATATGGAAGAAGTTATGCCACAGACATGGTCGTTGATGACCAGGGAAATATTTATTTCGGCGGATGGTACGAAACAAATGTAAGTTTTGGCAGTATCAATTTAACCTCTAATTATATTGATCTTTTCATAACCAAAGCAGATTCATCCGGGAATATCCTGTGGGCTATAGGTTCAGTATCATTTCATCAGCCATCAATGAATGATATGCATCTTTGTTACGATGGCCGCATTTGTTTTACAGGCGTTTTTAGTCATGAGATTCAATTTGGGGATATTGATTTAAACTATAACGGCACTCGTTATTTTACAACATGGATAACTCCGCAGGGTACATTTGATACGGCCTTTCAACGGGATATAAAAGACAACAATTTTACAATAAGTAATTCACAAACAATTATTTATGCCGGAAACACGACCTGGGATGTAGTCATCTGCCAAACAGATTTTTCAGGAAATGAATCCTGGAGATATTTATCCAGTGGTGACTCCGGTCAGGCTTCGCTTATCGGAATAGAAACTGATAAGAGAGATGGTAGTATCTATTTTTGCGGTATGATGAATGGAACTGTTGATTTTTTTGGTATTTCCTATTCAAACGACATTCCTTCGGGATTTATCACAAAAAGTAATTACAATGGAGAAGTTGTTTGGACCACAAGATTGTTCGGTGGTACGATTAATGATTATTTTATCGGTAATTCGATGATTCTTAATGAAGAATTTAACAAAATATATATACAGGGTAAGTTTACAGATACACTGACCATCGGAGATGATGTTTTTACAACATCTGATTATACCAGTTTCCTTTCATGTTTTACGACTGAAGGGATTTATAAATGGACTGTAATATTTGCCCCGGAATCTGTCTCTCCTCAATCGGTTGCGTCAGATAAAGAGGGGAATGTCATTGTCGCCGGTTTAATTGATAATGGCGATGATCCGATGATTGCGAAATATGATTCCTCTGGCAATATAAAATGGATCAGGCAGGTAACCGGATTAGACTATGGATATACCTGTATCGTATCAACAGATAATGACAATAATATTTATGTAACTATTGAACCAGGCACTGGCGTTTTAAATTTCAGCGACAGTATTCAACTGAATTTTAATGATGAACATGAGGGCCATGTAGTGCTGGCAAAATATAATGCCGTAGGAGATATACAATGGGCTAAAAATTACGGTGATAGTCCCTTAGCCGACGGTGGATATTATTCCTGGCCGGCTGCCATTAAAGCAACTCCTGAGGGTGAAAGTTATATTCTTGGATGGCATGGCGACTCCGCTTCATTTGGCGACATATTACTCAGAAGTCCGTACTCCGACTATAGTCATTTTATTGCGAAATTCGATACGGATGGGTTTACCGAATGGGTAAAATCCATTCAGATGTATAAATATGACCTCAATTATAATGAAATTGATATCGATAATGAAAATAATTGCTATATTATGTCGGAATTCAGAGATACGATTGTTTTCGCTGGTGACGACATCCAACTTGTCAATTCAGGTAAAGGCGACTTTTACACAGCCAGGTACAATGCCAATAGTGAGTTGAGTTGGGTAAAAACCGTCATTTGTCCGGATGGCTCAGTTCATCCATCCGGAATCGCAGTATATGATACCAATAACTTATTTGTCGGTGGGTACTTTTATAATAAATTGATAATCGAGAATGATACACTGCTGGCTCCCAATATGTCAGGATTTCTTGTGCATATTGGTGATACCACAGGTAATTCAGGATTTACGACATATCCATATCAAAATGATTATTTGAAAATAATTCCTAATCCTTCCAGGGGCATTTACAATATTTATCCGGATAATCATGACTTTTCATCAGATATCACACTTGAAGTATTCAGTTTAACCGGAAAGAAAATCCTGCAACATCACTATGCATCTGCATCTATACCATTGACTCTGGATATTTCAACATATCCTGACGGAATTTATTTAGTCGTTATTAGAAATGCCTGTAAATGTTACTATGGGAAGATTATAAAAAATGGTTTTTTATGATTGAGGATGTGTAAATTATTTCATAAAATTTATCTTTACCCTTGGAGGGATACCTTAGACGTAAAAGAGTCGTCAAATTTCACCGATCACAGGAATGTGTATTCGGAGATGTTTGATCCGACCACAGGAAAAACCAGGACATTTTACCAGTTTCCTTTTTTACCGTTAGGGCTTGCGCGGGTGATGTTCTGATGGATTAGACGATTGCCGGTTGGACGATGTTCGGCGTTCTATTTCCAGACTAGCCCATTATATTTTCAAATGATTATCTAATTTACTATTATTTTTATTATTATATTTGAGATGTTTTTGTATGTCACCTTTTAAAATATTTGTATTTAATTATTGGGTATACTATTGTGAAATTATTCCCCATATTATTAACATTCAATGCCTTAATTATGAAAAAATCGGTATTCCTCTTTATCCTTCTGACTTTATGCACCCCAATTTTAGTGATAAGTCAATGTGGCTTGATCAGCCTTATAGGCGAATTTAATGATTGGAATGATGACCATTATCTGACAAGGCATCCTGAAATGCCGGATAATTTTTCTACGATCCTTATTTTGACGCCTGAAGATGATATGACCAGTCCGCCGGATGGAATTATTGAAATGAAATTCCGCGAAAACGGAGACTGGACGGTCAACTGGGGAAATACCGGCTTTCCGTCAGGAGTCGGTATTCTGAATGGTCAAAATATTCCGGTTCCAGTTGGCAATTACCTTGTCACATTCAATTGTGCAACTGCCGAATATAATTTCCAGGTCATCTGTGGGGAGATTTCACTCATCGGGGAGTTTAATGGCTGGGCGGATGACCTGATGATGACCAGGGATGCGGAGAATCTTGCCGAATGGTCGGTATTCCTTACCCTGACGGAGGAGGATGATGTTAACGGCGATGGCATCATAGAAATGAAATTCCGCGAAAACAGAGACTGGACCGTCAATTGGGGAGATGACGACTTTCCGTCAGGAGTTGCTATTCTGAATGGTCAAAATATTCCGGTTCCGCTCGGAAAATACGAAATCACTTTTAATTACACTACCGGTGAATATTATTTCCATTCCACCTGCGGGGAGATTTCGCTAATTGGGGAATTCAATGACTGGAACGATGACCTTCCGTTATACAGAGACCTTGAAAATCCGGACGTATGGAAAGTATTGCTGACCTTGACAAATCAGGATGATATCACCGGCGATGGCATTGTAGAAATGAAATTCCGTGAAAACAGAGACTGGAGCGCCAATTGGGGAGATGACTCCTTTCCATCAGGGACCGGCACTCTGAATGGATTAACCATCCCGGTTCCGCTGGATAGCACCAGCATAACGACTGATTATCAGGTCATATTCAATTGTGCAACAGGAGAATATCTGTTTGAAGCAACTTCCGGAAACATCAGCATCATCGGTGCATTTATCGGATGGAACGGGGACGTTCCGATGAACAGGAACGCCGCCGATCCGAATATCTGGTCACTCACACGGTCGTGGTATGCAGATTCCGACTTAAAGTTTCGTGAAAATAAGGATTGGGTCAACAATTGGGGAAACAGCACATTTCCTGATGGTACAGGCATGTTTAATGGACCGAATATTCCTCTTACCGCAGGTAAATATGATGTGACATTCAACACAACTACCTTTGCATATAGCTTTACCTCTAATCCGGATATTTGTGGTGAGATAGGTCTGGTCGGTAACTTCAATGAATGGGGTGGAGGTGATCCCCCAACAGATGTGTGGATGATTCGCGATGCCACCTATCCAAGCCAGTTCAGTATAGATTATTCCTTTAATGACAACACCACACTTTTATTCCGGATGGATGCCGATCCCACCTTTATTAATGCCTGGGGCGGCACATCCCTGTGCCAGAATGGTGTGATGGATCCTTCCCAGATCATTCAGGTTCCCGGCGGCTATTACCATATCACCTTTAACTGCAAATCAGGTGACTATTGTTTTCAGATGCTGACAAGTTCAGTCACAGCTCCCAAGGTGTACGCGATGAGTCTGGATGGAATCCTTGATGAAAGTGACTGGGATATCAGTCAGCCGGTCACAAAACTAACGGAAGGTTTAATAGGAGCAGATCCGAACCAAATCTTCTTCGGGGTTACATACTCTGAAACACATTTGTATGTAGGTATCAGCGTGACCGATGCTTTTGTTCAACCCGGAGAATTAATTGAAATTTTTATCGATGGAAATAAATCAGGTGATGACTATGACGATCATGATGTTTATTTCACCATTGACGGAACCGGGACGATCGAGGTCATTATTGGTCCCTACGGTGGAATTAATCCTGAGGGTATCTTTCATGTGGTGGAAGGAGGCTATGTCGTGGAGGTTTCTATCCCTTGGGTTGACCTGGGGATTACCCCCGAAGAAGGGGAACAAATCGGTTTTGACATTATTGCAGGTGATGCTGATGAAGGAACAGTTGAATATACACTTGCCTGGAATGGTGGTACATTAAACTATGGCAACACTTCTTTATTTGGCACTTTGACATTTGGTCCTTTGACGTGCGGCTGTGTCAGCATGTATAATGAAACCATAGGCGACGTGATTCTCAGGAATCTATCAGATCAACCGCATAGCTTTATAGCTACTTACGATTTTGATGGTGACTACGATGTGATCTTCAGAAAAGATAAAGGAGATGCAGTCAGATGGGGAAATGATGATTTCCCTGTCGGATACGCTTTGTTGGGCGGGCCGGAAATCCCGGTTCCTTTTGGAAGGTACCGGATCCAATTCGACTGTGTATCAGGCCAGTATTTTTTTTATGACGCTCCACCAGATGAGGGTGTTGCCCTTGCAGACTATACTGTTATTCCACCTGTGATAGATGGGTCTCTGGATGAATATAATCTTATGTACAGTTCCGAGATCCTTGGCTCCGGGGGAGGCCCGGTAAATAATACGGTTACGTGGGGTGCGCTCTGGGATTTATCAAGTCTTTATATTGGTGCTCATGTGGTGGATTCACCTGTTGAGGGAACCGGGAATCCATGGGATAACGACGGAGTTGAATTTTTTATTGATGGCAACAACGATAAAGACGGACCCTATGACCTGCTTTTCGACACCTATATGATCCTCGATGCCTTTTATCAACCCAACCTGTGGATCAGAGCCGATGGAGCTGTGGTGACTGACTACGATGCCGAATGGATGTTTACCGAGGATGGGTACAATGTTGAACTCCGATTCGGATGGGGTAATATTTACTTTGAACCCGGCAAAGGAAGGGTTATCGGGTGGAGCCTTGGCAATAATGACAGCGATCATGGTGTGGGTCGCGATTACGAGACTGTGTGGTATGGGGACGGTAACAACTGGGCCAGTACCATTCATTTTGGAGATCTGCAAATGAACCTGGGGCCCTATACTCATTTAGATGAGAGAGGCGATGACGCTGGTATTCTACTATACCCCAATCCGGCACATGGAGTAATACTGTTGCGTACTATCGGTGACAAACCGGCAGGAGAGGTTTGTTTTCAAATATTGGATGTTACAGGCAGGACAGTATATATGGAAAATGTTTTCCCAACAGACACCGGTGATTTGGTTCAGCTCAATATCGACGGGCTCGTCCCGGGTCTTTATATAGTTTGCATCGTCGCCTCTGATGGATATAAAGCTGTGAAAAAGCTCATCGTCCGGTGATGATGTTTTAAGCTTCCTCTAATTAGAAACGGTTGATTTAGATTTCTTTCTGTTATTTTTACCTTCAAATATCTATTCTGTCGATATTCTTTGAATAATTTGTAAATTTACAAGACTGCGGTCCTTCAATGAAGTGTTTAGGCGGATTCGTGTTATAGACAATGCAATTAAACCTAACTATTATTTTGACAGATAATTAATTATAAAAACAATAACTAATGAGAAAGATAATAATGCTTTTTATCTTCACTTGTTTGATTGTTTCGTGTTCAACAACAAAAAGATTACAGGATAAGACAACAAATCAAAATAATATATCTTTTAAAACAGAAAATGATGGGTCATCATTTGATAAAGCCATAGTAATTGAGGAGAAACGTGAATCAATGGGTATTGATGCTGAATATGAATGGCTTAAGCAAAATTATCCAGGCTATAAATTAAAAATGCAATCGCTTAGTTTTCATAATAAGAAACCATATGATATATTGAATATTGTGACAATTGAGGGAGAGGAAAAAAGTATTTATTTTGATATTTCCAATTTTTACGGAAAATTTTAGCATGAAATAAACTGGCGCTAATCGAGAAGCGAGTGGTGAAAACAAAGCCTCACCCTCATGCTATGACACCATCCGTCTGAGGCGGAGCCACAAATACAGCGGTCCACTCATGCATGTTCTTGCCAAAGTAAACGCCTGATTCGATCAAACTGTCCTGGTTATTTCTGAGTAACCAGGTAGTTTATCGTTTTTTTAGTGATGCGTTAAAGCCTTAGACCTTTCTATTCTACTTTAACGCTGCCACCATGATCGCCGATCATAACCCATTTGTCAACTTGTTTCAGTAAAATATCTGTCCAACGCCCCTGTTCCCAATTCTTCTTCCCATCAGATTCACGGACAATATAGTAATAATAGTGAACAAAAGCAACATCCCCGTACACTTTAATCCCCAAAGGTTTGATACTGTAATTCAGAATCTTGGTAAATTGAAAGCTGAATTGCAACCATTTTTGGCTATCCTCTTTCGTTGCCGGCAACGGGTCTTCATTATCCCATCCTAAATAATCATTATGCATATATCCAAGGAATCCGTTTATGTCTCCCTTGGCCATCAATGCCCAGTAGTCATTCACGTTTTTCCACACCTCCTTCTGGACAGGAGACCATTCTTGGGCCTTTAAAGAATACGATCCCAGACCTGCAATCAGGATGAGGGTCATTACAATTGTGAATACGACTTTCATTTTCATTGTTAATCCTCCTTAAAATTTAGTTAATAATACATCTATTTATCCTTGCAGCAGGATGCTACGATTATTATCAAATCGGGAATTCCCGAAGCTGGAATTCAGAAATTACATGGCTGCCAGTTTGTTCTTTACTTCATTTCTGATCAGTGCATTACCAATGTCGTTAAAGTTATAATCTGAAATGTCTTTAAATAGTGCATTGGCTTTGTCTTTATTGCCGGCAGCTTCATTGGCCATCGCCAGCCAGTATTTATGATAGATCCACGTTTGCTGAGTTTTTTCAAAATGGGTGATGGCTGCTGAATAATCCTTTTGTTTCATGCTGATATATCCCATTGCAAATTCATACCCGGACAGCTTGGTAGGATCCTTTACAGGTTCCAGAGTGGTTTGTATTTCTTCTGCTTTGGCTTTAGCCTCATCAATATTTCCTTCCATAGCTGCTGACATGGCTTGCCAGCCGAGCGTGGATGCTTTTCCTAAAAGTTTTGCTTCCTGTGTTCCCACATCATTAAAAAGTTGAGTGTACAGGGGATCTAGCATAGCAATTAATTCTTTAAGTTTTAGTGCATCCCCATAATGAAAGGCGATGTGAGCACAATCTTCCAGCCACATCTCCTTCGTAAGAGTGATATTGCTCTGTGCTTCACCTGATGAATCCACTTTTGCCAATTGGTCAAGTAACCATTGCATTGCTGCCTGATAATTCCCACCATACAAATAAGAATATGCAATGTATTGGACTGAACTTGTTTTTGTTCTGTCATTTTTCCCTCCATCAATATAATTTTGCCTGGCTTCATCCAGATTTCCCAAAAATGTATTGGCATGACCTTTTTTATAATATGGTTCTGAAGCGTTGGGATCCAGCTCAATGGCTTTTGAATAGGTATCCCTTGCTTTTTCAAGGTTATTTTGTGCCCTGTAACAATCACCTAAAACAATTTCTGCACCCTGACTGGAAGGAGCCAGTTTTAGAACTTCTAAAGCATTCTCTTCTGCTTTTTTGAAATCTTTGGGATCGTTTTCAAGATATGAATATGTTAATGCATGATAACCGCCAACCCATTTTGAATTTAACTCTATCGCTTTCTGAAAACACTCCCTTGCTTTGGTTTCGTCATTTCCATTCATATAGGTATATCCAAGTTCAACCTGGGCTCTTGCAGCATCGGGATACATGTTTACCATTTTTTGAGTAATTTCAAGACGTTTGTTCCAATCACTACTCAAAAAAGTGGAGTAGTAATCATAATACAATTTCTCCCAATCACTGGCGCCTTCAAGATTGGTTTTTGCTTTATCCAGATCATTCACAAATTCCTGGGGAGATAAATCGGATTCGGCTTTGAAAATGTAAGCAATAGCTAATTTCGGGTCCTGTTCAATGGCTTTGATGAAAAAGGTTCTTGCTTTTTGAGTATCATACACATCAAACAAAGCTAATCCTTGCCGGAAAGAAGCCAAGGCTTCCTGTGATGAAGTGGTGACCGGGATGTCGGTGACCTTTTCTTTTTTATTCTGCTTACAGCTGACAAGTGTCAAGAAGAGCGCCAGCCCCATGAACAGAAAACAGACTTTTGAGTTTTTCATAGCGACATTTTTTTAATGGTTAATTAATAAGAAATTATTATACATCACATCAATACATAATCGGAGCAATATCTGTATGATTTGAACTGATGCTGATAAAGGACTCTGAAATATAAAGAAGAACTATTCGTTATCGGTCATGACCATCCCGATCTTAATACTAGGCCAGATAGTTAACAGCAGAGACGTAAGGAAAAGGCATGTTTGCAGGTGAGGAATTGTTATTCAGCTGCATTTGTGTAAATTCTATGTCTTTGTTGTAAGTTAAAAAGCTTCTGGTACATCTTTATCGATAGTCATGTAATTTAAATTCAATGTATAAAGATAATCCAATTCGGTCAGAATTAAAAGTAATAAGTGGTTTTTTTTACCTTCCTCAGGATGCTTTTATTACTTTAAAGCATATGCAGTTTTGTTGCACCATTGATCTATAGCCAAATCTAAATAGAAAAGAATTAATGGTTGAGTGAATTACTATGATGGGATGAAATCTGTTTTTATAATAAACATCCTATCCCATCGACATATCACTATCCCACTTTATCCTCGAGGGCTTCGCTCCCATATTTATACCTTCGATAAATGACTCCACACAGGGCTTAATATCCATGTGATACCCTCCTTCCAGGACAGCAAAAATGTATTTGAAATCTTAATCCGTATACCCCTTCCTCCTCACTGTTCATATTATTATTCAGGAATTTTTGATTAAACAGGACTTTCATGATTATCTGATTCTGTTATAAAATAAAAGTGATTAATGATTTATCAAATTTCTAAAAAATCCGACTTATTATTTTTACTTTTCTTTTACAGTTAACGCACAAATAATAAGTGCATATGATTGATAATTAATATTATACAAAGAAGGATTTTGAAATTTTGGTAAAAATGTGGTGCCAAATAAAAATGCTTTAAGTATTGACTTTATTGTTTTAATGAATTAATTTTGGGGTGTCATAAAATTACACCTTATGTTCATTCGTGTCAAAAAGGCCGGTAACTATCACTACCTGCAAGTAGTTGAAAATTATCGTGAAGGATACAAAACCAAACAAAGGGTCATAGGTACCTTGGGCAGGATCGATGATCTTCAAAATAGTAAAGGACTGGAAAGCCTTTTGCGTTCGTTGACAAAATATACCTCAGAGACCATGATAGTTCTTTCACAAAGGGAAGAAGTTGAGGGATATGCTTATAAGGTTGGACCCGGGATAGTTTTTAACCGGCTATGGCAAGAGACAGGAATCCAAAAGGTACTGAGGGAATTGCTTAAGGGAAGGAAATTCGAGTTTGATGTTGAGAGGGAGATATTTTTAACGGTATTGCATCGATTATTTGTTAGCGGGTCAGACCGTTATTGCGATAGCTGGCGAAAGAGTTACCAGATAGAAGGCACCGGAGATTTGGCTTTACATCATAGTTACCGGGCCATGGCCTTTTTAGGAGAGGAGATAGAGGAACAGCAGCGTGGTAAGATAAAGACACAACGCACCATCAAAGATGTGATAGAAGAGAGGTTGTTTAATGAACACAGGGATATGTTTACAGGGCTGGAAATGGTGTTTTTTGATACGACAAGCATTTACTTTGAGGGAGAAGGAGGAGAAGAGTTAGGGGAATATGGTTATAGCAAGGATCACCGATCGGACAGATATCAGATGATAGTGGGAGTGGTGCTGGATGAAAAGGGCAGTCCGATATGTTGCGAGATGTGGCCGGGAAGTACAGCAGATGTGAATACGTTATTACCCGTTGTTGAGCGCTTGAGAAACAGGTTTGGGATCGTTGATTTTTGTGTGGTTGCCGACCGTGGCATGGTGAGCGAAGAAACGATCGGTGCTTTGGAGAAGAAAAACATCCCATACATCCTGGGGGCCAGGATGAGGCGGGTCAAGGAGATTGGGGAGCAAGTGTTGACACGGGCAGGCATATACCGGGAGGTGTTTCGGGAAAGCACCTCATCCCAAAAGCCATCTCCATTAAAAGTAAAGGATGTCCGGGTCTATGGCGGCAAGCGTTATATTCTCTGTTACAATGAAAAGCAGGCGTTTAAGGATGCTGCTGACCGGCAAGTGATCATTGAAACGCTACAGGATAAAATTAAAAATAATCCCAAGTCATTAATACAAAACAAAGGGTATCAGAAATATCTCAAAATCAAACGCGGTGCAGTAGTGATTGCTGAGGAAAAAATCCGGAAAGAATGTCGTTATGATGGCAAGTGGGTATTGCGTACCAACACACCCATGAAGGCTGAGCAAGTGGCGTTAAGGTATAAAGAGCTATGGCAGGTGGAACAGGCCTTCAGAGATGTAAAATCAGTTTTAGAGACACGACCGGTCTATCATCGTTGTGATGATACGATAAGAGGTCATGTGTTTTGCAGTTTTCTGGCACTGGTTTTGAAAAAAGAGCTGGATAGAAAACTGGAGATCAACGGTTATACATTTGAATGGAATGACATCAAAGAAGATCTTAAAGCCCTGCAGGAGGTTACTATTAAGAAAAAAGACAAGACCCTTGTTATTCGCACTCAAAGTCGTGGTGTATGCGGAAAAATATTTCAGGCTGTGGGCGTAGCAATGCCTCCAACAATAAGAATAGAATGAAATTATATATACATAAGCTATATTTGTGGTGCCAAAAGAAATTTTGAAGCTCTTATTTTGTTACTAATGAATGATATACAAAATTCAACTGTTAAAGATGAGCAAAAGGCTATGTGTCGTCCTTACAGGGCTATTGAATGGCGCCCTGGCGGGGCTGAGAGGGGATGGGATGATTTGAGGATTAGTCGATTTGAAGACTTGGCGATTGGGCGATTGGACGATTGGACGATTGAGCGATTGGGTTATTGCAGCTTTTTTAGCAGAATAAGCAGGGAGTCATTCTGGGATTTAAGAGTTGTATTATGCTTTTTCGTTTCGTCAAGCTCTTTTTTGATCTTGTTCAGCTCTTTTCGCGATGCAGCAATGTTTATTGAGGCATACACCATGAAGATCATGGCTGCAAGCACGGGAATGACGGCTAAAAGAAAAGCACGTTTTTTAGCCCGTCGTTCCTGTTGTTCAATTTTTTGTAAAAGCTCTTCTGTTTGCATGCTAAATGATTTTTTCGATGGATTTCCATATAAGTTCTTCTACTTTCTGCTTTTCGGCATCGGTCATCGTATCGATGTTCAGGCAGAAATACTCGTACGTCTTGATCCGTTCATTACGGATGATGATCTGATTGACCGGAAAAGCGCTGATCGTGGAAATAAATCCGCCTCCGATGCCTATGATCAGCTTAATGGTGTCATCTCCGGCGGGATGTCCAATGACAAATACGGATACTATGATTAAGCTGAGTCCAATGCAAACCACTGCCAAAGCGAAGAGTGTCTGGTAGCGGATGGCGGTTTTCTGGTTGCGTATGAGTGTGTTGAGTATGTCGGTGTTTATCGCCAAGGAAATGTTTTAGGATTTACCTGCAAGTTAATTAAAATTAATTTATCATCTCTCATTTCATATCACCTAAAAAGACTCCCCACACACTCAGTGTATCATCACCGAATATCTTGTCGACTTTCGTTACGAAGACATCTATCCTCGTTCTTACGGAGTTGGTGGTCAGCGTATCATGCAGGGAGTAACCGGTAAATTTCTGAGAAAAGCTCAGCCTTCCTGAGAAGGTGCCTGTATTGATTCTCTGAAGGGGTTCCTGAACCTCTACTGAATCGAAAATGAACCGTGCGGATGCATAAGGAGTTCTGAGTCCATCAGCCAGGAGTTCCTTCACTGTCAGTTTTTTTTCTTTTCTGCCTTGCTCCAGGATAAAACGCAGGCGAACATTTTCAGAAATGAACATCTTCTTTATCATATCGCCGGCCTTTTCTTTGAATGAATTATCGAGCGTTGTGTCAGCCATCATTTGCATATAATCAGCAAAGTCTGAAAGCTTTTGCCTGGCAGTTGCCTCAAGTGCATATAATGATCCTTCGGAAAGATAATCGGCTTCAAATTCATCCCTGATGCTATCCCTTACTGCAATTACTTTGTCCTGCTCCATCTTCTCATTTTCCTGAACATTATCGTCACAGGCCTTTGAACACAAAAGCAAATAAGCAAGGGCAAGGGCAAAAACGATTAAAAATCTTCTCATTATAAGTTCTCATTAATCCTGAACCGGAGAACCATTATTTTATCTCCATTATATTTCGTATCAAGTATTTCAATTTGCTTCAGGCTGCCCGATGGAATAGTCAGTTTGTCTATAAACTCCCATTTATTATATAATTCCATGCCAATGGCCTTTTTTTCGTTATAAACCTGGTATATCATTGCTCTGTCATCAATTATTTTATCGAGGCGTGTCCTTCTGTTTTGCCAGTCCTCAACCTTCATCGATGAAAAGTAATGAATAATAAGGGCGTAGTCATTGGCATGAAGACTAACCATTTCATTACGGTTAAATTTATTCAGAAAACGTGAAATGGTATCGGTTTTATAATAAGGTGCTTTTACCACCATTTTGACATAACTCTTACCGGTTTTAAGAACAAAACACTCATTCGGCTTGCATAAAGAATTCAATGGGGATTCACCCTCCAGCAACAGACTGACTTCTATTATGGTGTTTGCAATAGGTTCTCTGGTATCTGCATCATAGAAACAAAATTTATACTCGCGTGTGCTGAAGAGTTTAAATAAACCATAAAAGGCGCACAAGAAAACCAATACCAGAATCGGAACGATGATAAAATAGCGGTTCGCTTTTTTTAACGGCGTATGTATATAGGTCTGTTCACTGTTGTTATAAATAAAATCATCCCAATTTGCATACCCGGCATATTTGCTAAGTATATTTAAAACATCAATCCGTGGCAGTGACCGGTGTTCTGATTTGATATGCGTATAAAACCACTTCTCGCTGATGTTTGCATTCACCTTTCTCAGCAGGTCTTCCTGGAAGTCTACAATTTCCTGTCCTTTCCATTCAGAAATGGACGGATTGATCCCCGGATTTGATTGCTGCATGGTAGCCACGATCTTTTTTTTCAGCAATTCGAAGTAGGTATTGTCCTCGCTGCGCAATTTTGATTAAATATTTAGGTAGTATCAAAATTACGCTATGAGAGTTTCAATCACAAATAAATGAGCAATTAATTGAGTAGAATGCAAATCCTGAAGGTTTAAAGAATGGTACTTATACTGATTCAGGATAAGAATGGAGTCCGCAAGAACCGGGACATCCAGCCTGATCACCTCATAACAAAAGGAACGACAGTCGCGATGAGCCCTGTGCAAACCACCACCAGTATAAAAAGGTTATATCTTACACTATAATTGCTCAGAAGTGATTTGTCGTAATATTTGTCAACATTCTGGTCTTTATACATGGATATCAATCCCGACAACAACTTTGTACGGGTCTGTTTCCCTTTAATCAGACCAAAAATGGCCACAATATTCACCAGTAAAATCATTGCAACAAAAATGAACATGACGGCCAGCATGGTATTATCACTCCGTGATTTTTCAACCATGGCGGAATTGATCGCCAGCGTTATCAGGTTTAGAAATATCGAGGACAGGATAAAGATGATATCCGTCCGGGTGTTCTGCTGTAATTCAGATGTAATATGATTATGAATTTGTTCTAACATAACTCTTCCTCCTTATAGTTGGTTTTCAAATTTTCTATTAAGATAATCAATTTATCGCATGTATTGAATTATCATGATACGTTTATTTTAAAACGGTCTGAAAAAAGATACAAAATGGTTATTGGCCTTATCGGGCGGATCGAACAGAAAGGGGGAGGGCACACCGAAAGCCCTGGAGAAATAGGGATCAAGCGATTGAGCCTGTTCCATAAGCTTTTCACCTTCGGCCTTATTTCCGCTAAACATTTTGATTCTTGCCAAACAACCTATGGCATATGCATGCAATGGAACTACAGGTGCAGGTGTGCTGCTGATGTATTTTTCAAAATACTGTGTCGATAAGGGTAATTCCACAGCGGCCAGGTCTTTGTTTCCCATGACCTTCATCATATGGTACCGTGCAA
Source organism: Bacteroidota bacterium (assembly GCA_026391695.1). Taxonomy (NCBI): domain Bacteria; kingdom Pseudomonadati; phylum Bacteroidota; species Bacteroidota bacterium. Next base: position 16,757 of record JAPLDP010000074.1, on the reverse strand, counting down.
GATCGAGCAGGAGGATGTTCTTCGAAGGATCCAGCGCTATAGCCTCATTCATATATTTTTCCGCCTGATCAGGATCGTCCTTGTATAAACAGGCTTTGTCCAGCTCCGCCAGGATGTCAGCATCCTTTTTGTGTCCGGCAAGATAATCCTGCCAGTACTTCACTGGATCAGTATCTTCAGAAGACAATACCAGCCTTGCCTTAGCACCGTAATAAGCATTCATTTTCTCCAGTTTGCCGGCATACATCGCTGCTTTAATGCTATCGCCTCCTATATCTTTAGGAAGCATACCATATATTTCTACAAGATATAACATGGCCTCTTTATGATCAGGGTTTAACTTCAATACTTTCTCGAACTCCTGACAGGTTTCGGATATGTAATCTTTTGTTTTTTCGGATTCACTTTCCAGGGCCATATAAGCCCTGAAGAAAGTAGTAATCGCTTTAAAATAAGCATAAGTAACATTTCGGGGGCTAAACCCTACCGCTTTATTGATGGGTGAGAGAATATTTTCAATTGATACATCGCTCCCTCCGGTCAGCATGTACATCTTAATCCTGGCCAATTCATAATAGGCCATTGCGTTGGTAGAATCCCTTTTAAGAACATTGTCGAGGATGGTTTTAGCCTGGTCTACCTGGCCGCTCATCCGTGTTTCGAATGCGTTCTGCACCTCTTTGTCGGCAGAACCGTTCTTATTCATGCAAAACTCCGACTGGAGCATGAATATAATAAGTAAGAAGATAAGTTTTTTCATGATTTTCAAATTAAATGATTTGGTTAGATGATTTGAATGCGAAATTAAGGCACCGGCATCTGCTGGGTTTGAAATCGGCTTGTAAATCTTTTGTAATGTGTTTTACAACTTTCTAATCCTATTGTGCTTTACTCCCGACAAGTCTTGCCTATGTGGTGATTTGAAACAGAGGAAAGTGCTTCAACGCCCTAAAAACCAATTTTATGTTTGCTGGCAGGCTTGATAACCAATCACTCGATCACAATAATTTTTTCTGATAAAACTGCTGATTGTGTATTCAGGACGAACAAATAAAGTCCGGGATTTATAGGTTTATCTTCACTATCTGTAATGCACCAATGATGATGATGAGCGCCCCTGTCATGAAGCCGTACATTACAGGTATTGTAGGGGACATAAATTTCACAATGATCTAATGCTGAATGATTACTTTCTCATGAAATTGGTTTGTTCTTGTGCTTACTTCTAAAATATAACATCCGTTGATTAGCCGGGTGATATCAATCACAGCTATCTTGTCACCTGAGGTAACCTGTGATATCAATTTTTTTCCTGAAAGTGTACTTAATCTGATCAGGCATGTTTCTTTATCCCTCATGTCACTAAACCCGACATGCAGAATGTCAGAGGCAGGATTGGGAAACACATTTAGGGAGTGGGGGGCGTCTGATTCACTGATGCCATACACCTGACTTGTCAGGTTTTGAAAGTGTTGTCGGATGGTGGCTGTATCAAGCACATAATTGTATAGTTTCAGCATAGCTACAGTGCCGGACGAAGCCTCATCAGGTACAACGAGATCGTCATGAAAGAAATTCAGCACCTGTTCATTATCGAGTATGGCATCAGAATATTCATCAGTGAATTGAATCTGGTTCAGTCCGTCTGTGTATAAAATAACCTCCTGTGACACTGAATCGCGTGTTACCACATAATAGGTGTATTCTCCCGGTAAAACAGGAGCCTCCTCGCTGTATATATAAGGATAAAAGTTCAACTGGCCATAGTAAACATATGCCCCGTTATCGGTTTTCCTGTTTTTCCAGTCTACCACCCGTTTCCAGCTGGTAAGCTCGTCAAAAAGAAAATAAAGTTCAATGGTATAGGATTTACCCAGGAATCCGTCAGCCTGTGTATTGTTGAACTGTAACCCACAATTTATATCAAACCTGTAAACCCATTTTGTAGAGCTGCCGATTTCATTCAGGGTATCTTCAACAAAGATCCCCTCTGTGCCCAGTATAGTCAGTGCAGGACCCAATCCATTGGTTTCATTGAGTGAGTTGTTAAATTCATAGGACAAAACAACCTGTCCGCTCGTAAGCCAGCACGACATAGAGAAGCTGATTAACAGTAATAAATGTCTCATAAGTCTTAATTTTTAAAGATTAAATCAGTAGTTTGTAGGTGATGAAATGGATGTCCGTAAAAGGTTTAACGATACAGTTCCAGAATCTGGAATGAATTGCAATAAACCATAATGATGCACTGTAAATTTCACATTCCTCAGTTAACAGTTTTAATTGTCAGAAACCTGACAACCAACAAAATTACAAAAACATCCCTGATGCATAATAATGGAAAAAAATGCATTATGAGCTACTTAATACCGCTCTTTCAGGGCTCTGATTTTTTTGTTCGGTGCATTTTTTATTGACTGGCGCCTCTTACGGGGCTGTGAGAAAAATTAGATAATTTGAAAATTAGTCAATTAGTCAATTTAGGATTTGTCGATTTGCTAGCAAAAGTAGACGATTCGCAATAAGCTCTTCTGTCAGGTGTTGTTCGACTTCGAAAATTATTTCGCCTTCTACTTGGCCTTACACTTCAACTTCTACTTCGAATGTTCGATATTGGATACTCAATTTTACGATATTTACTATATTTGTTACTCATGAATATCCGGAAAAATGTCTGCAAGGGTATTGCTGATAATCATTTTGTCTGTTAATTTTAGTCTGACCATGCCGGCTCAGTCTCCTGCTGCTTTTATGCCTGCCGACTTTTGCATCACAATCGCAGAGGACTCGCTGATAAAAATGATCAACAACTACAGGCAGTCGAACGGACTTGGGGCATTGCAGCCGTCGAAATCGCTGTGTTATGTTGCTCATGTCCATGCGCGTGATCTTTTCCACAATAAGCCGTGCAAAGTGCCCTGTGGGTTTCATAGCTGGTCAGATCAGGGCCGGTGGACAGCCTGCTGTTACAGTGATAAGGACCCACGGTATGCCTGCATGTGGAATAAACCAAAGGAACTCACCGGATATAAAGGGAAAGGATATGAGCTGGCATACTGGGAGAAGGATGTCACTGGTCCTTCAGAACCATTTACCATGTGGATCTCACACGACATTTCGTCCGACATGCTCTTGAACTGGGGCAGTTGGAAAGCCAGGTACTGGAAAGTCATCGGCGTGGCGGTATACAAGGACTATGTATTGGTGTGGTTTGGCGAGGAAAATGATAATGCTGGTGTTCCTGTGGTTTGCGGGGCAGAGGGTAGCGGGTCGGCGGGTACCGGGTCTACGGGTGCCGGGTCTACCGGTACCGGGTCGGCGGGTAGTTCTTTTTACCTGATTGCCGGCAGCTTTGATACGATGGGAAAAGCCAAAAGCGTTGCCACTCAGTATGTAAGTCAGGGATATACCAGTACGGAAGTGTTAAAAAAAGATAATAAATACCGTGTGGCAGTGGGACATTATACTTCACTGGAAGAGGCAAAAAAAGCTAAAAAAGAGCTGGAGGATAAGCTGCCGGAGCTGTGGATACTACAGAAATAAAATTCCAAATTTCAAGCACCAAATTGAGCGAAGCGAAGCTGAGCGAAATCCCGACAAGGACGGGATTCCAAATAAATTCCAAATTCCAGGTTCCAAATAAATTCCAGTTATTAAATTCCAAACAAACTGGTGTGCCGATTAATCTGAATTATTATCCCTGCAAAAGGATGAGGCTTATTAACAGGGGTTGTTTACAAATTTCCTGCATCCCTTGAATATCAGTCCATCCGAATAGTTACATTTGTAAAAATCTTTGACGGGATGATGAATTATACAGAGGATAATATACGTTCCCTTGACTGGAAGGAGCATATAAGGCTGAGGCCGGGAATGTACATTGGCAAGCTTGGCGACGGCGCATCGCACGACGATGGTATCTATGTCCTCGTCAAGGAGATCATCGATAATTCCGTTGATGAGTACCTGATGGGATTTGGAAAAACCATAGAAGTCACCATCAAGGACAGGCGGGTGATCATCAGGGACTATGGCCGCGGCATACCGCTGGGAAAATTGGTGGAGTGCGTCTCCAAAATCAATACCGGTGCAAAATACGACTCCAGGGTCTTTAAAAAAGCCGTGGGGCTCAATGGCGTCGGGTCAAAGGTCGTCAATGCCCTGTCATCCAGCTTCAGAATTCAATCGATACGCGATGGGGCTGCTAAAATAGCGGAGTTTGAAAGGGGAGAGCTTATAAAAGAGGAACTTCTTGAAGAAAAGGAATTGCAGACGGGTTCCATCGTCACCTTCGTGCCTGATGAAAAACTTTTCGGCAGCTTCCATTATATCCATGAATATCTCGAACAGCTTCTGTGGAATTATGTCTTCCTGAACAACGGGCTGACTATCATTTTTAATGGCCAGAAGTTCCAGGCTAAAAATGGCCTGCTTGACTTGCTGAACCGGATTATTAACGGTAATGCCATACTTTACCCAATCATTCATATTAAAGAGGATGACATGGAATTTGCTTTTAGCCATAGCGCCAAGCTCTATGGCGAGGAGTACCATTCGTTCGTCAACGGGCAGTTTACCCCGCAGGGTGGTACGCATCTGGCTGCCTTCCGCGAAGCAATTGTCAAGACCATACGTGAATATTACAAAAAGGATTTCGACACCGATGATATACGTTCATGTATTTTTGCTGCACTGAGTATTAAAGTGCAGGAGCCGGTGTTTGAGTCGCAGACCAAGACAAAGCTGGGCTCGCAGTGCATCGAACCCAATGGCCAGAGCATCCGGAATTATATCCACGACATTGTCAAGCGGAATCTCGATAAGTACCTTCATATCAACCCCGACACTGCCGAAGCCTTGTACCGCAAGATATTGCAGTCGGAGAAAGAACGCAAGGAGATTGCCGACATCAAGAAACTGGCGAAGGAGAGCGTCAAAAAGGCCAGCCTGCACAATAAAAAGCTGCGTGACTGCCGGATTCATTATACCGATGATGATGAGCGCCGGCTTGAAACTACACTGTTCATCACAGAGGGCGACTCGGCGAGCGGCTCCATCACCAAATCGCGCGATGTCAACACCCAGGCTGTGTTCAGCCTGAAAGGCAAGCCACTGAACTGCTATGGCCTGAGCAAAAAGATCGTCTACCAGAATGAGGAATTCAACCTGCTGCAGACCGCCCTGAATATAGAAGAGGGCTTCGATAACCTGAGGTACAATAATATCGTCATCGCCACCGATGCCGACGTGGATGGCATGCACATACGGCTTCTGATGTTGACCTTTTTTCTGCAGTTTTATCCCGACCTTGTACGTTCCGGGCATGTATATATCCTTCAAACCCCGCTTTTCAGGGTGCGCAATAAGAAAGAGACCTATTATTGTTATTCCCCACAGGAGAAAGCCGATGCTATCAATAAACTGGGAATCTCACCGGAGATCACACGTTTTAAAGGCCTTGGCGAGATATCGCCCGATGAGTTCAAGCATTTCATCGGCCCTTCCATGCGGCTGGACCCTGTCATCCTTCATAAATCCATGTTGATCAATGATGTCCTGGAGTTTTATATGGGGAGAAACACCCCAGAACGACAGAATTTCATCATCGACAACCTGCGGGTTGAGGAAGAAGTGGTCGAAAAAGCCATGGATGTTTTGGATATGGGTGAAGTGGCATGATTATAGGTCGGCAGGTCTACAGGTCGGCAGACCTGGTACCTGAGAACCTGAAGACCTGAGAACCATCAATCCTTTCCGCTCACCAACTTCCTGTATGCTCTTCCGAGGTTTTCGGTGATATCGGAAGCCATCAGAGCTTCCATGCTTTTTTTCGCAGCTGCCATGTCGCCGGCGAGACCATGGAGGTACACACCCAGTATGGCAGCTTCTTTAGGATGGTAGTTTTGAGCGAGGAGTCCCAGGATAACACCTGTCAGCACATCGCCGCTGCCGCCTGTAGCCATGCCGGCATTGCCTGTGCTGTTGAAGAGACAGAAACCATCGGGGCAGGTGATGGCGGTATGGGCACCTTTCAGAACTACGTAGGCATTGTATTTTATTGAAAATTCCCGTTGCAGGTTGTTACGTTCAAAGTCATTGTCGCTCTTACCCACCAACCGCTCAAATTCCTTTGGATGGGGCGTGAAAATGCAATTCCTTGGAAGAAAGGAGAGCCATGTCTTTTCCTCTCCCAGGATATTAATGGCATCGGCATCGAAAAGAATGGGCATTGTAGTACTTTGAATGAGCAACTTTAAAGCATTCCGGGTTTCCTTTTCGGTGCCTATGCCCGGTCCAATGCCTATAGCATTATATTTCGACAGGTCGGGCAATCCGGTGAAATGGGTTTCTGAGTTGTCGATGCTTGTCATGGCTTCCGGTACCGCAGTTTGGATGATGGAATACCCATGTGAAGGGACATGGGCGGTGAGCAATCCGGCGCCTGCGCGCAGGCATGCTTTTGATGCCAGCACCGACGCGCCCATCTTGCCATAGCTGCCGGCTATCAGCAATGCATGTCCGAAAAAACCTTTGTGATCAAACTTGGAACGGACTCTAAGGACAGCCAGGCAATCAGCCGGTTCAATGTAATGGTTTTTGGTGTCGACAGTGTCGATGAAATCAGGATGAATACCAATGTCAAGTATTCTCCACAGTCCGACATATTTGAAGCTCTCCGGAAAAAAGAATGCCAGCTTCGGAAACTGAAAGGTGAGCGTAAAATCGGCTTCGACAATAGCGCCTTTATTCAGCGTATTGGTCTCATCGCAGAACAATCCTGACGGCACGTCGATAGCGATTACCACTGCATTGTTTTTGTTGAGGTGGTCGATAAGCTCAGCGGCATATCCTTTCACCGGTTTTGACAGGCCGGAGCCGAAGATGGCGTCGATGATCACATCTTCGCCGACGATCTCAGGCAATTCCTCTTCGCCAGTAAGGTCGTACATCCTGACACCGGGCATTTTAAACAGCCGGTCGTAGTTTACCTGGCAGCTGGGCGACATGTTCTGGATGACACGGAGCACGTAAGCTTCAACGGTATAGCCTTTTCCTGCCAGAAGCCTTGCGATAGCCAGCCCGTCGCCACCATTATTGCCCATGCCGCAAAAGACCTTGATGCTGGTGGTCTTTCCCAGCTTTTTGGTCAGCCATTTGACGCAGGCTGTCGCAGCCCTCTCCATCAGGTCAATATCGGCAATGGGCTCGTTTTCGATGGTATAGGCATCACCCTGCCGGATCTTTTCAATCGATAATATCTTCATTATTAGTAGTTTTAACTTTTATACGGCTAATGGAATACTTGAAATCCCAAATCTCAAGCACCAAACACCAAATAAATTCCAAAAACAAAATGCCAAACTCTATTCAATCCAAACCTCAGGTTTTACTTGACCCGTCTTAGGAGGTCACTGGATTACTTTTACATTTCATCATTCTTCTCACAACATCTACTATGTGTTAAACATATCCCATGGCAAAAATGTCATTGCTGTTCCGACGATCAGGAAGACGATGAGGTAGTATATTGTCACCATGGCATTGAGTACCAACCCGATTATCGCACAAATCCTGCCGGCCTTCATGTTATTGAAAGAAGTCTCCGTATATAGCTGCGGATTGGCATCATATAGTGCCCTGCCTTTTGAAGCAAGGACGAGAGCTATGATTCCCATTATCAAGCCAAAGAAGCAGCATACGACGATTGATAATATTCCCAGGACAAGTACTGCTGTTGAATTTGGAACAGGTATCTTGTAGGGAGGAGATGTGAACGGTGGCTGGTTTTGCTGCTGGGAGCCTTGAAATTCCTGGTTTTCCATAAGATGATGTTATTAGAGTGTTAATAAATGAAAAATGTAATTTATTGCCATAACGGAGGCTGTAATAATCACGGAAACTTTTATAATGACAGCGCCGAGTTTGAATCTGAAAAACAAATGAAGTATGAGAAAAACCATGACTATCAGCAACGGGATGAGAGGAGGATAAGTCTTCAGGCTTTCCATGACCTGCCCCCGCAACAGGTGGATGAAAGCAGTCTGCATGCCACACCCGGGACAGGGGACACCCAGGTATTTCTCATACAGACACGGCAGCTTATGTACTTCGAGCCAGTTGACGATGTGGATCATCACAAATTTTATGAATTGGTAAATATAAAATATTTTAAATTCATTTGCAAAATGAGGCTATTATCATTTTAAAAATATTCAAATAATGGAACGCGGATTACACGGAAATTCACGGAGATTCACGGAAATAGAAAAAGGTAACTTCTATCCCTTTATCCGTGACAATCCGTTTAATCCGTTTAATCCGTATTCTATTAAAATGTATTTTTTACAGATGGGCAATTCTTTGCGATCTTTGTACAAAATTCCAGTACGATCCAGTACCAGGCTGAACAATGAACAGGAAAATAAACCGGATTTACGAAAAAGTCGAGATAACTGACGCCGGCTCCGAAGGGAAAGCTGTCGCAAGAATAGATGACCTTGTGGTCTTCGTGCCTTATGCAGCGCCCGGTGATGTAGCTGACATCCGGATCACCAAAGACAAGAGATCCTATCTTGAAGGTAACGCTATCCATTTTCATGTCCTGTCAGATAAACGCATTGAACCGGTATGTGAGCATTTTGGCATTTGTGGCGGCTGTTCCTGGCAGCACATGGCCTATGAACATCAGCTTTATTATAAACAAAAGCAGGTCGTCGATAGCTTCACCAGAATAGGCAAACTGGACGTACCTGAAATATCTCCTATTTTACCATCTGCTGAGACGTTATATTACCGGAATAAACTGGAATTCACTTTTTCGAACAGACGGTGGCTCACAGCACAGGATATGGCAGCAGGTCTGTCGCGTGAAATGAACGCTGCGGGTTTTCATGTGCCCGGCATATACGACAGGGTGCTCGACATTAACAGGTGCTGTCTGCAAAAGAATCCTTCCAATGCCATCAGGTTGGCAGTAAAAGAGTATGCCGGACAAAATAATCTTGATTTCTACGATGTGCGAAACTGGCGGGGATTCCTGCGCAACCTGATCATCCGTACCACCACCGGCGATGACCTTATGACTATCCTCGTTTTCAGGCAGTATGAAGAAAAACGGATCAGAAAATTACTGGAATATTTGTCCACAACAATCCCCGGCATCACCTCGCTGATGTTCGTCATCAATGAGAAAAGAAATGACATCATCTCTGACCTGGAGATCAGGTTATTCAGTGGCCAGCCATATATCATTGAGACTATGCCTGTGCCCGGGAATAAAAACCGCACCATCAGGTTCAGGATTGGCCCGGTGTCATTTTTTCAAACCAATCCCTTGCAGGCTCACCGGCTTTACCATATCATCCACGATTTTGCAGGCCTGTCCGGAAAGGAGTTGGTGTATGACCTTTACACCGGCACAGGCACCATTGCCAACATGCTGTCATTTAACGCCGTAAAAGTCATCGGGTTGGAATATGTGGCATCGGCAGTGGAGGATGCCAGGGATAATGCCATTTTTAATGATATTCATAATACACAGTTTTTTGCAGGTGATATCGCCAAACTACTTGATGAGGATTTTATCAGTGCCAACGGCAAACCTGATGTGATCATCACCGATCCGCCACGTGCAGGTATGCACGAAAAGGTGGTCAGGCAGATATTATCCCTGTCACCCGAAAAAGTCGTGTATATCAGCTGTAATCCTGCCACCCAGGCAAGGGACATCGCATTGATGAAAGATTTATACAGGATTGAAAAGCTCCAGCCCATCGATATGTTCCCTCATACGCATCATGTGGAGAATGTGGCTTTATTGCTCAGGAAAAAGGTGTAGGTGCAGGTTGCAGGTTGCAGGTTGCAGGTTATAGGTTACAGGTTACAGGTCTTGAGGTATCAGGTCTTCAGGTCTAAAGACTCAGATACCGCAAATCTGCCGACTGCCGACTGCCAACTGCCTACTGTCGACCTGCCTTATTTATTAAACGCGCTGATCATTTCAACAAGTTTTCCGATATCCAGCCCTTTTTCCTCCACTGTTATTTTTGCCTGAGCATAAAATAATTGCCGTTCAGCAACCTGATTAAAGATATGCGTTCTTAAGCTTTCGTCAGTTTTATTATAGAGCATTGGCCTGGACTTTCTGGATGTCGAGAGACGATGATAAAGCTCTTCTGCCGGTACTTTTAAATAAACCGTGATACCATGGTCGTTCATCAATTGGATATTGTCATGAAAACATGGTGTTCCGCCACCCACCGACATCACCATATTGTCGTGGTGAAGATTGTCGCGGAGAAGCTTGTGTTCCAGGGTACGGAAAAGCTCTTCGCCATACTTTTTATAAAAAGCGCTGATGCTGATTCTGTATTTTTCTTCGAAGAGATGGTCAATGTCCAGAAATTCAAGATTCATCCTTTCAGCGAGGAGTCTGCCGGTTTGTGTTTTGCCGCTGCCCATGTATCCGATGAAGAAGATACGCATATATTTATTTATGAGAAATCCCGGCAAAATTATTAAAATCACCAGGGATGTTTATAATTTATTCTGCGACACAGAAAGAATTTATTGAATTTCCTGTTATTATTGTAATAGTAAAAGAAAAGAAAAGCTTTACGGTTTTGTCGATACACGATATTCTTCGCAACTATTGGGGATATGCCTCCTTCAGGCCATTACAGGAGGAGATCATAAACTCTGTCCTGGAAGGAAAGGACACCCTGGCTCTTCTGCCGACAGGCGGTGGCAAATCGGTTTGTTTCCAGGTGCCTGCACTGGCTATAGAAGGCATGTGCCTGGTCATTACACCTCTTATCGCACTGATGCGCGACCAGGTTGAAAACCTGCGCAGGAAAGGTATCAAAGCTGCTGCCATTCATTCCGGGATGCACAGCTCCGAAATAGATGTGGTGTTAAACAACTGCATTTACGGCAACATGAAATTTCTTTATTTGTCGCCGGAGCGGATACAATCGGAGGCTTTTCAGGTGAACCTGCACAGGATGAAAGTGACCCTTTTAGCCATCGACGAAGCACATTGCATTTCGCAATGGGGTTATGATTTCCGGCCACCATATCTTAAAATAGCCGTTTTACGCGAGTTCTTTCCTGCTTCACCTGTGCTGGCATTGACGGCAACGGCTACTGTGCCTGTGGTAAAAGACATACAGGACAAGTTGAAATTCCGGACTGAAAATGTTTTTCAAGGCAGTTTTGAAAGGAGTAACCTGGTGTACTTTGTTTTCAAAGAGGAAGATAAATATGGCCGTCTGCTGAAGATCACCAAAAAAGTGAGGGGATCAGGCATCGTATATGTCAGGAATCGCCGTAAGACAAAGGAGATATCCGATCTTTTGAATAAGAACCAGGTGACGGCCGATTTCTACCATGCCGGACTGGATACTTCTGTCCGTGACAAAAAGCAGGATGCCTGGATCGCAGGTAAAAACCGTGTCATCGTCGCCACGAATGCCTTCGGCATGGGCATTGACAAACCTGACGTGCGTTTTGTTGTGCACATGGACATTACTGACAGTATCGAAGCCTATTTCCAGGAAGCCGGCAGGGCAGGCAGAGATGGTAAAAAGTCATATGCTGTACTTCTTTTTAATGAGTCCGACCTCTCTGATGCACGGCATAACCTTTCTTTAACCTATCCGCTGCCCAAGACCATCAAAGCTGTGTATCACGCACTGGGCAATTATTTTCAGTTGCCGGCAGGCAGTGGTAAAGACCAGGTTTTTGAATTTGAACTCAGTGAGTTTTGCCGGAATTATAAGTTTGATGCGGTCACGGTATATAATTCATTAAAATTTCTTGAGAAGGAGGGATATATCCTTCTGAATGAGACGCTAAATGAGCCTTCGAAAGTATATATCAGAGCCGGGAGGGAGGCTCTTTACCAGTATCAGGTGGAGCATGCGCTTCTCGACAACTTTATAAAGACTCTGTTGCGTTCGTACGGTGGGCTTTTCAGCGATTTTGTGAAGATCAGCGAAAGCGAGCTTGCCCGGCGTTCCGGCCAGTCAAAAGAGAATACGGTCCATTACCTGGATGAGATGTACCACGCCGGACTCATATCTTACGTTCATCAAACGACGAAGCCTCAGATCATTTTTACTGATCACCGGCTGGACAGCCTGCATGTTATCATCAGTGATAAAAACTACAATGACAGGAAGAAATCTGCACAGCGAAGGCTTGATGCGGTTATGGGTTATTTGAAGAATATATCACTCTGCCGCAGCCAGCAGCTGATAGCTTATTTTGGTGAAACACAGGGCAGGCCCTGTGGCAGTTGCGATGTATGTATCGGACATCATAAAACCGGGGTTTCAGAAGAGGATTTTGAACAGGTGGTGACCAGGATCAAGCCTCATCTCCTGCGGAGGTTTTGCACCCTTGAGGAGCTGGTCGATGCTTCAGGAGGACTGAAGGAAAATACTGTGCTTGACGTGGTGCGCTGGCTCCTGGATAATGAACAGGTCATAAAAGACCCGGAGAACAGGTACATGTGGCATAAATAAGCTGATACCATGGTTATAGAAAAGGAATTTTACTTACGTGATGATGTGGTTAAGATTGCGCGGCAGGTGCTTGGGAAATATATTTTTACTTTTCGTGATGGACTGTACTGCGGAGGGATCATCACCGAGGCAGAGGCTTACAAAGGCATTCATGACAGAGCGTCGCACGCTTTTAATGGCCGGCGGACGCCACGGACGGAGGTGATGTTTGCCGAAGGTGGCGTAGCTTATGTGTATTTATGTTACGGTGTGCATTCCATGTTCAATATTGTGACCAACAGAAAGGACATACCTGATGCAGTACTGATAAGGGGTATATTCCCGACACATGGCATTAGCCACATGCTGTTGCATGCCGGGAGGGACTGCAAAGCCGGGGAACTTGCCAATGGCCCGGGTAAGGTGACAAAGGCGTTGGGCATTCACTATAGCCAGTCGGGCATCTCCCTCACCGACAATAACCTGTCAGAAGGCATTCATAAAATTTGGCTGGAGGACAGAAAAATTAAGGTTACAAACAGTGATATCCAGGTTACAACGAGAGTGGGGGTACAATATTCCGGTGCGGATGCGCTTCGTCCGTACCGGTTTATATTAAAAAAGAAACCCGTCAGCGATCTGTTTTAAAGATACTGACGGGTTCAAGCCTTCCAGGAGCGGATTACTTTACATGGCCCGATAGTTCGCTACCAGCTTTGAATTTTACAACTTTCTTGGCAGCAATCTTGATTTCTTTACCGGTCTGTGGATTTCTTCCTTTTCTTGCAGCGCGTTTTGCTACAGCAAAAGAACCAAATCCTACTAAGGCAACCCTATCGCCCTTTTTCAGAGCAGTAGAAGTGGCGCCTATGAAAGCATCCAATGCCCTTTTTGCATCAGCTTTGGTTAAGCCTGATCCTGAAGCAATGGCTTCGATTAATTCAGCTTTGTTCATTTTTCAATAGTTTTAAATTAGTACAATTTCTTTGAAGAAGAACGTAACAAAGATAATTGATTTATCTGAGAAATCAATACCTTCAGAGCTGCAACCCCCGAAAATGTTAATAAAACAAGGGTTTTGTTAATAACTCCGGTCTGAAATGCCTGATTATCATAGGAAGGATAACATCAGCTAATCCTCCATTCATCAGTCAGATGGAATCCTTTTAAGAATTCCCCGGTGGTCATTTTTTTTCTGGATGCCACCTGCAACTCACTGATGTAAATGATACCATCTTTCGCTCCCACAGCAAACTGGTTGTTTTTGTCGGTGATGATCTGCCGGTGAGGATGATCATGGGCGGTGGTGATGGCGAATGTTCTGAATATCTTGATAAAAAAATGTTCACCATGGGGTGACACCAGTTCAGTGAATGCGCCGGGTTGGGGGCTGAGGCCCCTGATCAGGTTGCAGATGTGTATGGCAGACATATCCCAGTTAATGCGGCAGTCTTCTTTATGGATTTTTGGCGCTTTTTTTAACATGGCTCCAATGTCTGTCATAGAGGATTGGTCTGTTGAGGTATACACATTCATTTCAACAGCTCTGACGGTTTTAATCACCAGCTCTGCACCGGCAACCTTAAGCTTGTCGTGGAGTTCGCCAAACGTTTCATCAGGGCCAATAGGAATTTTTTCGGAGAAGATGATTCTGCCGGTATCGATTTTATGGTCGAGGAAGAAGGTTGTGACACCTGTTTCGGTTTCCCCGTTGATGATAGCCCAGTTTATGGGTGCCGCACCCCGGTATTGCGGTAAAAGGGATGCATGAAGGTTAAAAGTTCCCAGTGGTGGCATAGCCCATACAGTTTCGGGAAGTATGCGGAAAGCCACGACGATGTTCAGGTCGGCATGATATGACCGCAGGGTTTCAAGGAAATGGGGATCGCTGAGGTTCTCAGGCTGAAGAACAGGTATATGATGCTGCAGGGCAAACTCCTTCACCGGTGATATGGAGATTTTTTGACCGCGGCCGGCAGGTTTATCGGGGACAGTCACTACCGCCACGACCTGATATCCGTTATTCAGCAGCAGATTGGCCGGTTCCACGGCGAATTCCGGCGAACCCATATATATAATCCTAAGCGACATAGCCGATTTTAATTGTCGAAGATAAAAAAAATACCCGGCCGCATGACCAGGTATTTTCAGTTTTTAAAAGAAAAAACCTTATTCTTTGCCCAGAAAGCCTTTTGTTCTGGCAATATACTTATCGATGCTACGGAATTCAAAGCTTTTCCTGAAGTCATTTTTTATCCGCTCATAGAGCTTAAGTGCTTCGGCGTAATTGCCCAGGTGCTCATAGGTTAGTCCGGCTTTCATCAGGAACATGGGTGTCGAAAATTCATTTTTATTATGATCAGCAGCCCTGAGGTAACAATCCAGGGCCTTGTCGGTTTGCCCAATCTCCATGTAAGCATCTCCTGTGGCTCCCAGTGCCATGCACGAAACGACTGCATCCTTACCTTTGAATTTTTCCAGATAGTCAATAGCATTCTCAAATTCGCCCAGGCGGAGGTAGCAAACACCCGCATAGTATTTTGCCAGGTTACCCGAACGCGTCATTCCATAGTCATCAATAATGTTCAGAAAACCCAGGTAGTTACCGTCGCCGTTTAGAGCCAGGTTGATGGAATCTTTCTCAAAATATTTTTCGGCCATAAACATTTGTGATTCAGCCTCTTTTTCCTTTGGTGCAAGGTATAATTTCTTGTATCCGAAGAATATAATAGCAAGCACGACTATGGCACCAACGACAATATAAATGATCTTCTGGTTTTGTTCTATGATAAGCTCTGTCCTGCTTAGCGCCTCTTCTACTTTATGAATGGGTTCTTCAGCCTTTTCCTTCTTTTTAACCATATATCAAAAATTTTTGCAAAAGTAGGTTTTTTTTAGATAAAACACAGCATCCATGATTTTTTATTTGGTACGGTAGTATCAGCCTAATGAAATCATTCGCTTTTTAATTCTTCTTGCTTTTAATAATATAATTACATATTTTTGTTTTGCTTTTAAACAGCAGTATTAATTAATACCAAACACTATGAACAAAGCAGAACTAATCGGAGCAATTGCATCAGAAGCCAAAATTACTAAGGCTAGCGCCAAGAAAGCTCTGGAAGCTTTCGTGAAAGCGACATCTACAGCTTTAAAGAAAGGTGACCGTGTCGCCTTACTGGGCTTTGGAACATTCCATGTGGCCAAACGTGCTGCCCGCACTGGCAGAAACCCCCGGACAGGAAAAACCATCAAGATTCCTGCAAAGAAAGTAGCTCACTTCAGGGCAGGTTCAGAATTAAAGAAGACCGTGAAGTAAACCTGTTACAAAACCATAAAAGAGGCTGGCAATCGACAGCCTCTTTTATGTTACTGAATAAGTTCACATATAGTAAATACCTTTTCTTTTGTACGGGCAGTTCACAGAACTTCAATACAGGAAACTATTTCTTGATTATTTATACGGATTTATTTCCGAAAACAAGAAAGGCAAATTCGAGCACATTATTAAAAACAGGACACGATACCTGACTGTGGTGCTGGAAGATATTTACCAGCCTCATAATGCCAGCGCTGTGCTGCGGACCTGTGATTGTTTCGGAGTTCAGGATGTTCACATCATTGAAAATCAAAATCCTTACAGGATTAACCCCGATGTCACTCTTGGATCGGACAAATGGCTCACCGTTCATAAATATAACAATGCTGAGCATAATACAGAGGAATGTCTTAGCTCCCTCAGGAAAAAAGGTTATATGATCGTGGCCACCTGTCCTCACAAAGACGATTATTCTGTTTATGACCTGCCTCTGGATCAAAAAACAGCATTGGTTTTCGGTACTGAACTTAAAGGTTTGACTGACATAGCCATGGGTTATGCCGACAGTTATGTCAGGATCCCTATGTTTGGTTTCACCGAAAGTTTGAATATCTCTGTTTCAGCCGCATTGTTCCTTCATCATCTGACCGCCAGGCTGCGACAATCCAATGCCGGATGGCAACTCACTGAAGATGAAGAGTCTGAAATAAAACTTCACTGGGCCTCCAGCGCGGTCAGGCATGCCGACCTGCTCGAGAAAGAATTCAGGAAAAACACTCCAGGGTGAATGTTAACCTGAATAATTCATAAATCCAAAATTCGGATAAAAAGCTATACTATTTCCAGGACGAATACAAAAAATTAGGCAAGCTGGGATAATTTGTAAGATATTGATGCAGTTTTTGTTTTGACAAAATTCATTGTTCAGGTGA
>JAPLDP010000073.1 GCA_026391695.1 Bacteroidota bacterium | reverse complement strand
TTTAATGATTATTATGGAGAATACTGTTATATGCCCTTACATATCTATGAAGGCTTGAGCGGAAAATTAATCACCACCATATTGAAACCAGGCCGCAGAAGTAAGACCGCAGATGTTTTTTCCATTTTACACCGGATTATTGTCCATTTGCGTGAGGTGTGGAAAAACACGATGATTATTGTACGTGGCGACGGTCATTTCTGCAGCAAAGAACTGATGGCCTGGACAAGCACCTGTCAACGGGTTCATTTTCTTACCGGGCTTACAGGCAATAAATCCCTCAATAAACTGGCAAGAGTAACCATTGACTCGGCAGAGAAACAGTTTAAAAGTACCGGCAAACCGGTAAAACGGTACCATAGTTTTGATTATGCAGCAGACTCATGGAGTGAACCCCAACGCGTAATCGTAAAAGTAGAAGTGAGCGAAAAGGGAACCAATGTCCGGTACGTGGTAACCGACATCCGTTGCATAAGGACCAAGGCCCTGTATGAACAAGGTTATTGTGCACGTGGGCAAATGGAGTTGTATATCAAGGAAAGCAAAACCTACCTGGAATCCGACCGCATGTCGTGCAGCCGTTTTGAAGCCAATCAGTTCCGGTTGTTCATGCATTCCGCTGCCTATGTCCTCTTGCACGCCCTGCGCAGTGAAACCCTGCGGGCAACCGGGTATGCTAACGCTACAATGAAGACCATCCGGTTGCGCCTGATCAAGATTGCCGCCTATATAAAGGAAATGAAGACCCGGATAAAAATAGAGTTCCCAAAACAGTTTCCGGATATGGAAGTGGTTGCAAATTGCCTGGGTATCTTCAACGTGTTACGATGTTAGCACATTGTTGAAAACCCCGGAAAACACCAGCCAAATCATCAGATTTACAGAATAACCCCCAGAAACCGCACAGCGGACGCGAAGAACATTGGTAATAACCACAAATAACTGTTAGTAACGGCGATTTTTGAAGAATTTTACCTGAACCCATAAGCTTTTTCCGGGCAAAAGACTGCATCAATATTTTACAAAGTATCCCGGTTTGTGTAATTTTACGTCTTCGTCCTGAAAATGGTATGGCTTTTTATCCGAATCTTGGGTTTATGAATAATTCAGGTTAAATCACGATGATATTTTATGGCACAATAATCCTGCGGAAATAATTGTGAAACATTTAAAACTACAAGGCGATATTTCAAAATCATACAGCGCAGTCATAACTATCCATTATTTAAGGTTACTTAGTATTATGCAAACTTGTCGATTTCAAAACAAATCGTTTCTTCATTTTTTGTTATCTGGCAAGCAAGATATAAATGATTTTCGTAATGTTGATAAAACTTTAATTAACAAAAGGCCATACAATAGTAAATTTGACATTAATTTATTCCATTAAAAATATTGTAAATTAGCAACGAAATATGAAAAATACATGAGCAATATTAAACTTTTTGAAAGCAAGCAAATACGGACAGTTTGGAGCGAATTTGATCAAAAGTGGTATTTTTCGGTTCAAGATGTAGTTCAGTTATTAACTGATACAACGGACGTTAAGGATTACATCAAAAAAATGAAAAAACGAGATTTGGAGCTTAACTCCAACTGGGGGACAATTTGTCCCCTAGTTGAAATGATTGCTGCTGATGGGAAAAAACGCAAAGTACAGGCTGCAAATGCTCAAGGACTATTAAGAATAATTCAATCAATTCCATCTCCGAAAGCGGAACCTTTTAAACTTTGGCTAGCAAAAGTAGGTTCTGAGAGACTAGAAGAAATTGAAAATCCTGAATTAGCAACACAACGGACACGTGAATTGTATAAAGCAAAAGGATATCCAGACGACTGGATTGAAAAACGGATGCGAGGCATTGCCATTCGTGAGGATTTGACTGAAGAATGGAAAACCAGAGGGGTTAGAGAACAACTTGAATATGCAATTTTAACCGCAGAAATCTCTAAGGCAACATTTGGCTTGACACCTTCTGAATACAAGAAAATCAAAGGTTTGAAAAGTCAAAATTTACGTGACCATATGACTGACCTTGAATTGATTTTTTCAATGCTTGGCGAAGCCTCAACAACTGAAATAGTTAAGACTAAAAGCCCAAAAGGATTTATCGAAAACAAAAAAACAGCAAGACAAGGCGGTAATGTTGCTGGCAATGCAAGAAAAGAATTAGAACAAAGAACCGGTAAGAAAGTCGTTACCAAGGAAAATTATTTACCCGAATCAACCAAAAATAAACAATTAAGAAAGGGAGAAAATTAATTAAGCATACACATTTACAAGCCGCCCGTGCCATCGCTCAAACCTAATCTCGTAAAAGGTTAAAATGGGATGACATCTCGAACGAGATGTCATCCCATTTCTATTTCTTGTAATTTTGCTTTCTTCAAAAAGATCCAAGATGATAGATCCTGATGAATTCCGTCATCATGCCCACAAATTTGTCGACTGGATGGCCGATTACTTGCAACAGGTAGAGAAATACCCTGTCAAATCACAGGTAAAACCACGCGAGATATATGAGCAACTGCCTGCCAATCCTCCATTAAAAGGTGAAAGCATGGATGCGATCATGGCTGACTTTCAGAATATCATCCTGCCGGGAATGACACACTGGCAAAGTCCAAACTTTTTTGCTTACTTTCCGGCCAATTCAAGCTATCCCTCCATTCTTGCCGAGATGCTCACCGCCACGCTTGGTGCACAATGCATGGTGTGGGAGACATCACCGGCTGCCGCCGAACTCGAAGAAAGGGTCATGAACTGGCTGAAACAGATGACGGGACTGCCATCATACCTGGATGGCGTCATCCAGGATACGGCCTCCACAGCCACGCTCTGTGCCATCATCACGGCAAGGGAAAGGATATCTGATTTCAGGATTAACGATATAGGATTTATAGATTTTAAAGACCTGCGGGCATATTGTTCTACCGAAACACATTCATCCATTGAAAAAGATATCAAGATAGCCGGGCTGGGCAAAAAAAACCTTATAAAAGTTCCTGTCGACAATCTGTACAGAATGGATACACAAGCGCTGGAAGAAGCGTTAAAAAAAGATATTGAAGCCGGGAAAAAACCCTTCTGCGTTGTCGCCACAATAGGAACAACCGGCTCAACAGCCGTCGATCCGGTCACGGAGATCGGACAGGTCTGCCGGAAGTATAACCTGTGGCTACATATCGATGCGGCGCTTGCCGGCACAGCCCTTGTGCTTCCCGAATTCAGATGGATGATCAACGGTATCGAATTCGCCGACAGCTTTGTGTTCAATCCCCACAAATGGATGTTCACCAACTTTGACTGCTCAGCTTATTTTGTAAAAGATAAGGAACTGCTCATCCGGACCTTTGAAATATTGCCCGAATACCTCAAGACAAAATCGAGAGGACAGGTTAATGATTACAGGGACTGGGGCATCGCCCTCGGACGGCGTTTCAGGGCTCTTAAATTATGGTTCGTCATCCGTAATCTTGGCATGGAAGGCATACAGGAGAAGATCCGTCATCATATCGGACTTGCAAAAAGCGTGGGAGATATAATTGCGATGGAAAACGATTTTGAACTGATGGTGCCTGTGCTGCTGAATACCGTTTGTTTCCGGTATAAACCGAAACACCTCAGTGATGATAATGAGCTGAATACCATCAATGAAAAGTTACTTACCAGGCTGAACCAATCGGGAAAGGTATACTTATCGCATACAAAACTGAATGGCAGGTATACCATAAGAATGGTCACATCGCAGACCAACGTGGAGCAGCGACATGTGGATGAAGCATTGGAACTGATAAAGCGAACAGCCCGTTCAATTTATTGACAGGAAAGATAAAACATCAAAAATGAAAAAAAAAGTAATCATCCTATCGGCCTTTGTCGTGGCACTGGTATTTATTTGCTGGCAGCCTGATGCCAGCGACAGCCTGATCAAAAAAGCACTAAGGATTCACAAAAAAGCCTTCACTGTTGATTCGCACACTGATACCCCGCTGGATCTGTTCCGCGGAAACGCCGATCTGCTTGAGAATACGGATCTGACAAAAGAAACACCCAGAGTTGATCTGAAAAAGATGAAAGAAGGCGGGTTGGATGCAGCTTTCTTTGCTGTTTTCATCGGTCAGAATGAACGCACACCGGAAGGCAATTTAAAGGCAAAAACAAGAGCCCTCGCCATCTTCGACACCATCTTTGCCGAAGTCAGAAAATATCACGGACAAGCTGGTATTGCAACTACACCAAAAGAAGCATACAGGCTGGTGAAGGAAGGAAAAGAAGTCATCTTCATTGGCATCGAGAATGGTTACCCAATTGGTAATGACCTATCTATGATACAGACATTTTATAACCTCGGCGCAAGGTATATTACCCTCTGTCACACGAAGAACAATGATATCTGTGATTCTTCCACCGACAAAAACGGTCCTGAAAATAATGGGCTGAGCGATTTCGGGAAGGCAGTGATAAAGGAGATGAACCGTTTAGGTATTATGATCGATATTTCACATGCATCCGATAAAACCTTTTATGATGTGATCGCATCGTCGAAAGTTCCTGTCATTGCTTCACATTCCTGTGCCAGAGCGCTATGCGACAGCCCGCGGAACCTGGACGATGACATGTTGAGAAAACTGGCAGAAAACGGCGGAGTGATCCAGATGTGCTTCCTGAGTGACTACCTCAGGAAGCCGGAGCCCAATCCGGTCAGGGACTCAGCACACCAGGCACTGGAAGAAAAATATCGCCATTTTGAAAATTTAACCGATGAAGAAAGCAAACAAGCCTGGCAGGAGTGGCATGCCATTGATAAACTTTACCCTGAAAAACCAGCATCAGTTGCCGATGTGGTGGATCATATTGATCATGTGATGAAAGTGGCAGGTATCGACCACATAGGTATCGGCACCGACTTTGATGGCGGTGGCGGCGTTGATGGCTGCAACGACGCAAGCCAGATGGCTAACGTGACAATAGAACTGGTTAAAAGAGGGTATTCCGGCAAAGATATCCGCAAAATTTGGGGCGGCAACCTGATGCGGGTCATGCAGGAAGGTGAAGATTATGCATCAAAAATTAAATAGATTAGTATCATTCATTGATGAGTCTGTTTTTAAAGTGATTAAAATTACTGTACTGACTTTGTGCTCCTTTGTGTCTCCTTTGTGAAACTTTGTGTTAAAAGAAATTAGATTAACCACAAAGGAACACTAAGGAAATCACTAAGGAACACCAAGAGCTTAAGAGACAACCTCATCTTTAATATAATTCAACATGGTAGAAGTATTTGCTATAACATTACTCCCTCAGGAGGAATTCCTGAAACTAAAGGACACACTCCTTGAAAAGCTGCCACTATCATCAAGAGAGAAGGTTCTTCATTATATCCGGCCTGAGGATATCCAACGTTCCCTCTTGGGTGAACTGATGATTCGCGCCATCATCAATCAAAAAGAAAATACTCCATCGCATTACCTTATTATTGAATATACTGAAAAAGGCAAACCATTTTTCCGGGATCATCAGGATATCCATTTTAATATTTCTCACTCAGGACAATGGGTGGTTTGTGCCGTTTCATCTGCCCCTGTCGGCATAGATGTTGAAGAAATCAGACCCTATAAACTGAAAATTGCTGAAAGGTTTTTCACCAAAGAAGAATTCAGCGACCTGATGAAAAAAAATGAAGATGACCGTGTGCATTACTTTTTTGAACTCTGGACATTGAAAGAGAGTTACCTGAAAGCCCTTGGCAAAGGACTGACAAAAACATTGAATAGCTTTACGATACAAAAAGTCGGTGATGAATTCAGAATTATCCCGGATGATACACTAAACAAGATTCATCTGAAGATTTATGATCTGGATCAGAAATATAAAATGGCAGTCTGCGCTTTTGAAGAGGAAATGACAAAACATGTTTCTTTTCTGAACATAAAAGACTTGATGACAATGATCAATGATCAATGATCAATGATCAATACATGACTGTTAAGGAGAATGTGTGGTTTATTCATGATAGAATCAGTTGAATGAAAAAGATAGCAGCATTGTTTTTTCTGTTTGTCATTTGCAGTTTGCAGCTTTTCGCACAGACTGACTGGATCAAATCATTTTATCATCTGAAGGTTGGAAACCTCTGGTTTAACTCTATAAGGCTGGATTTTCCGGGCATAAAAAATAACCAGGTGATGACCGACAGTCTGCCTTTTTTCAATGCGTCAAATATACCCATGCCACTTGAAGCTATTCAGGTGCCGTCTTTCATCACCGTAAAAATCATACCTGCTATTTTACCACCCCAAAAGGAAGGAAAAGTCATCATCACTTATGATGCAGTCAAAAAAAATACTTTTGGTAAAACCTTTGATGTCTTTTTCCTCGCAACAAATGATACCGTTCAGCCGGATAAGACCATCATTCTTGCACCAGAAATAGGTGAGGATTTCTCGTACCTTACCCCTGAGCAGCTTGAAAATGCGCCGAAAATTTTATTCACCGCCAACACATATAATTTCGGCACTCTAAAGCCGGGAACCATCGTTCAGTATAGCTTCGAATTCAGGAATGATGGCAAATCCGATCTGCTCATCAGGAACGTGGTTTCAAGTTGCGGATGCACCGCTACAGAGGCAGAAAAAGAGTTACTGAAGCCCGGTGAAATAAGCACTATTGATGTGATGTTTGATACTGCAGGACGTCAGGGTAAAGAGGAGAAAACCGTGACCGTTGTTTCAAATGATCCATATCAGCCTGAAGTGGTTCTAACAATTACCGGTATAGTCGAGTAAAAGTGATTTAGGTTTACTTTTGTTATGGGATTTTGAAACGGTTTTAACAATTTTCTGATGAGTGCAAACCTTTTCGGTGAAAAAATCTTGATATGCAACAATATTTAAAATTGCTGTTTATTTTTCTGGCTCTGATATTAAGCCGTGGATATGGCTCAGGTCAAAACCTGCCACCAGGCTGGAATTATACCATCACACCCATATCCCATGTTATTGCCATTACTCTCTCTGCCCAACCTGCTATCAATGATGTACCTATATCACCTGGTGATTACATCGGTGTGTTTTTTACACGCAATGATTCTCTTATTTGCGGAGGTGCTGTTGAATGGTACGGAAACATCAATGTTGCAGTTGTCGCCTATGGCGACGATTTCCTGACGACTATTAAGGATGGCTTTAATTCCGGGGAAACGCTGAACTGGAAGATCTATTCCTGGCAGTATCTTCAGGATTTTGATGCTATTGCTGAATATGACCAGTCATTACCCAATTATGACGGAACATTTGTATCCAGTGGACTGTCATCCCTGACGAGCTTAAATGCTTCAGTTGCCTTGCTGGTGGTCGCCACAGCCATCCCACCTGTGATATGCATTGGCTCCTCTTCCCAGCTTCATGCCGATGCCATAGGCGGCTCAGGCATTTATACATATTTCTGGTCCTCACTGCCGGAGGGATTTTCTTCATCAGAACAAAATCCCATCGTTTATCCTGTAGATACAACCCTTTATATCGTGGAAGTCAATGATGGGCAATCTACTCAGACCGATACCGTACAAGTATCGGTTCTCTTGCCACCTTTGGCTTTTGCTGGCAATGATACCACCATCTGCCAGGATGCAATACTACCTTTATCAGGATATGCCATGTACTATACTTCAGTTCATTGGACAAGCAACGGTGACGGTCAGTTCGGGAATGACACTTTACTTTCAACGAACTACACTCCGGGTGAAAATGACACTTCCAGTGGCTTTGTTCAGCTAATGCTAACCGCTTTTCCTCTTTCACCATGCCAGGATTCTGCACAAGATCACCTGAATCTGAATTTTAGCCCTTTGCCGGCAGTTGACGCAGGGAATGATGACAGCATCTGCGAGGGTGGCAAATATACCACCATGGGTTCTTCCTCTCATGCCAGATACATATTCTGGACTACATCAGGGGATGGCACATTCGATGATCCCACATCGACTACGGCCATTTATATGCCCGGACAAGCGGATATCATCGCAGGTTCTGCCACATTATCACTCACCGCTTATTCGATTCCTCCCTGCAACACTGACACTACCGATCAGATGAATCTCATTATCCAGGTTAATCCAGGTGCTGATGCAGGGCAGGATGTATATATTCCTTACGGGACAAGTACACAGCTTTCAGGCAATGCGACTGGCGGATCAGGAATGTATTCCTTTTACTGGATACCGGAAGAGGCGCTGATTGATCCGTCCGTTCAAAATCCCATTACTATCAACCTCACTGAAACAACTGTTTTCACTTTAACCGTTACCGACTTGTTTACCGGTTGCCAGGACCAGGATGAAGTCGCTGTATATATTACAGGAGGACCTTTATCGGTAAGAGCCATGGCACACCCTGGTGCTGTATGTGAAGGAGATTCTTCACAACTTGAAGCCATCCCGACAGGTGGATCGGGTAATTATAATTATTTCTGGACATCTATCCCCCCAGGATTTTACTCCAGTCAGCCTGCACCAGTCGTTTACCCTGATCTAACAACCCTTTACATTATTACCATTTCCGATGGATTTTCTACAGCCGGTGATTCAATCATGGTCATTGTGAATACGTCACCTATTGCCGATGCCGGAGCTGATATCACCATACCTTATGGCACAAGTACGGTTCTTCAAAGCACAGCAAGCGGAGGATCAGGTAATTACGCATTTATATGGTCGCCTGCTTTTTATCTGGTCGATCCGGAAATTCAAAATCCTTCAACCATTAACCTTTTCGAATCGGTTGAATTTATAGTGTCCGTCAGTGATGTTTTATTCGGATGTAGCGACACCGACTCGCTAAATGTATATGTTGAGGGTGATCCTTTGCAGGTCACCGTTGTTGCAGATCCTAACAAAATTTGTTTAGGCGACACGGCACAACTGCATGCATATGCATCCGGTGGCTCAGGTGATTATTTCTATACCTGGTCATCTTTTCCTCCCGGATTTTACTCTTCCGATCCTGATCCTCTGGTTTCACCAGGAAATACTACCGATTACCTTGTGCAGGTCAGTGATGGCTACAATACGGTTAACGGTTCGGTGAAAGTTACGGTCCACAACATACCAAGTGTCCAGATCATCGCTTTCCCTGATGATACGGTATGCCAGAACGAGTTCATCATGCTTGATGCAACCACTCCGGGAACTGTCAGTTATCTCTGGTCGCCGGGTGGTTATACCGACCCTGTCATATGGGTGGATACCACCGGTACAGGCATCGGATCAGCTCTGTTGTCCGTCACAATTACCGACTATAACGGATGCCGGGGTATAGATTCCATTACAATTACCTTTAATGACTGCGTTGGATTGCCGGAAATTATTGACGATGAAGCCGTGACTATTTATCCCAATCCGGCTGAAGATAAGATCTATGTGTCAGTTAAAGGATTGCAGTCATTTGACCTGGCTGTGACCAATATGTATGGGATGATAATCATGGAAACGCATTGCCCTGACTCAAAAAATGGAATCATAATCCCGGTGGAGACCGATCATCTGGCCGATGGAATCTATTTGATCAGGATTCAATCGGTAAATTATCGGATTTGTAAAAAACTGATGATAAAATAAAACCTTGCTGACTATTCAGTTATATTCTCTCCTGCGCACCCTTGAGGATTTGATATAAAAATTCCCGTGCCCTGAAAAGCTGCGCTTTAACGGTACCTAACGGTAAATTCAAATTTGCGGCTATCTCTTCGTATGAAAATTCTTTAAAATACCGGAGATCGATAAGTTCACGGTAATGTGGTTTCAACTTATCAACCACTTCCCGCATGAGGTTGATTTTCTGATTTTTAATATAATTTTCCTCCGGATCCAAGGTTTCAGCCTGCAGGCTGGTCGTAAAATCGCCCCCATCCTCACCCTCCATTTGTTTATCTAATGACAGGATATTCTTTTTCTTTTTTCTGATAAAATCGATACAATTATTGGAAGCTATTTTAAAAAGCCATGTGCTGAAAGCATAATCCGGAGTATATTGCCTGAGGTTTTTAAAAGCTTTACCAAAAGCCTCAATGGTGAGATCGTCAGCATCTACTGGGTCATTGGTCATCTTCAAAAGCATGAAATACAGCGAATCCCGGTAATTATTCATCAGCTCAGCGTAAGCTCTTTGATCACCATGCGTGATAGCCTGCAGTACCAGTTTATAATCCCGCTCCGCCTTCTCGGTAAGATTGGAGTTTATTTCCATTTATTGCTTTTGACGAAGATGATCGATAGTCTTAAAAACAATATTATTAATAACAAAAATACTTCATACACAGGAGATATCAACAATAAATCCTTTTCTTTCAATTTCAACATACACTTTTTCAGGATGAAAAGGTAGCTGAGGAATCTGACCCCGAAGACTGACAGGATGGGTATCCACAGACCGGGAGTATAAACAAGAAGGAAAATGAAAGCGGCATAAAAGAAGAAAAGGCTGTAAGAGTTTATTGCCAGCAGCAGCTTATGGCGTGATTTATAAAAGCGCTGTGTTTCCAGCTGCTTCTTTTTAAGTAGCAACCATCCCAGGAATGGTATTTTCCCTTCATACTGTGTCTGGCTGTCATGACTGATCTCAATGCGTGTATTTTTCGCATTAGAAACCGCATTCACAAACAAGTCATCTTCACCTGTGATAAGAGTATAATGTGATATAAAACCATGGCTTTTGTAAAACAGTTCTTTCCGGTAGGCCAGATTTCTTCCGACACCCATATAAGGCACACCACAGATAGCAAAAGAAAGATATTTAACAGCAGCCTGCAGGTTGTCGAAGCGAAGCCATTGGTTTATCAATCCCAACTTTGGCTTTAAATTACTGTAACCCAATACGATACCGGTCTGCTCATCAAAATTTGATAGAATTCCATTTATCCACTTATCACTGCAGGGCATGCAATCAATATCGGTGACAAGTATGATATCATTTTTAGCCGATTTTATCCCGATAGACAGAGGGAATTTCCGTCCCCTGAAGAAATTCAGATTCTCACCGATGTTAACAACTTTAAGCCTGGAATAGTTCCTCGATAAGCTCTCCAGGTATAGCCGGATATCCTCTTCGGGTGATTCATTCACGACGACGACCTCGAAATCAGGATAATCCTGATTGAGAATGCTTATAAGGCTTTCTTCCATGCCCGGTGTTACCTCCCTGCCGCATAAAACAACCGAAACGGGCAGGGAGCCCTGAGGTTTTTGGATCATGGCATAAAAGGCCAGCCGTCCGTATACAAACCACAGGTATACCAGCTGGATAACGGTACAAATCAGAAAAACAAGAAATGCCGCTAAAAGTATAGAGTCGGAAAAAAAGTAAGAGAGGTCCATTCACCCTGTTGTTGTCGGACAAAAATATTTATTCTTATCTAATAAAATTTATCTTTGAATCAAATTTTAATAACAGTAAGTTGTATATAATTAACAATACTGATAAAGACACCAAAGCCCGCGCCGGTACGATCACCACAGACCATGGTACCATTCTGACGCCTGTTTTCATGCCAATCGGCACGGCAGGGGCAGTAAAAGCCATACATTTCCGTGAGCTCAAAAAAGATATCAGAGCGCAGATCATCCTTAGTAACACTTACCACCTCTATTTACGGCCTGGCATTACAGTGATTGAAGAAGCCGGCGGGTTGCACCAATTCATTGGCTGGGACAAACCCATCCTCACCGACAGCGGTGGATACCAGGTCTATTCCCTCAGCAGCCAGCGTAAGCTTAAAGAAGAGGGTGTTCACTTCCATTCACATATCGATGGATCAAAACATATTTTTACACCGGAAAATGTCATCGACATCCAGCGGTCAATCGGCGGCGATATCATCATGGCTTTTGACGAATGCACACCCTATCCCTGTGACTATGCTTATGCACGCCATTCCATGGAGCTTACACACCGCTGGCTCAGGAGATGTACTGACAGATTCAGCGATACCAGGCCGGCCTATGGTCATGAACAGTTTTTGTTTCCTATTGTCCAGGGCAGTGTTTACAAAGATCTGAGAATCAAATCGGCAGAGACCATTGCCGGTTATCAGGCGCCGGGTAATGCCATTGGCGGACTGTCAGTGGGCGAACCTGTCGAAACCATGTATGAAATGACCGAAGTGATCTGCTCTATACTTCCGGCTGACAAACCACGTTATCTGATGGGTGTGGGAACACCTGCCAACATTCTTGAAAGCATCGCACTGGGCATCGACATGTTTGATTGTGTGATACCCACCCGTAACGGACGCAATGGCTGGCTGTTTACATGGAACGGCATCATCAACATCAAAAATGAAAAATGGAAATTCGACTTTTCACCCATTGATGAAGATGGGGATGTTTTTGCCGACAGGGAGTATACAAAGGCATTTCTCAGGCACCTGTTCGTAGCCGGAGAAATGCTCGGCCCCATGATTGCCACTGTCCATAATCTGAACTTCTACATAAAGCTTATGAAAGAAGCTCGTGACAGAATCGTAAACGGAACTTTCGGAGAATGGAAGAAAAAAATAATTGACCGGTTGCAGGAAAGAATATAGCTATGGCAGTGATGAAAAAAATCGATTATTATATCATTAAGAAATTCCTGGGTACTTTTTTCTTTTCCATTGCGCTGCTTATCGTCATTGTCGTGGTATTTGATTTTTCAGAAAAGATTGATGATTTCATCCTGAAAGAGGCGCCACTGAAAGAAATCATCTTCTCCTATTACCTGAACTTTATTCCTTATTTTGTCAATCTCTTCGTTTACCTCTTCACATTTATTTCGGTAATTTTCTTTACTTCCAAGATGGCAGCCAATACCGAGATAGTCGCCATCGTGAGCAGCGGCATCAGCTATAACCGGCTCATGCGCCCCTATCTGATCTCATCGATATTCCTTGCTGTGATGTCATTTTTGCTGGCTAATTTCGTCATCCCTCAGACGAATAAAACATTGCTGGCATTTGAAGAAAAATACGTTAGCGCTCCCCGAAGCACCAGGGATATCAATATTCATTTACAGGTGGCCCCTGAAACTTATATTTATGTAGAAAGTTATAATGCCCTGACTGCCACAGGACATAAATTTTCACTCGAAAAGATCAATAAAAAAGGTCTCTATTATAAACTTACCTCTGAAAAGGCTGTATGGGACAGCCTGACAAGCAACTGGAGCGTGTATAATTATGCTGAAAGGACTATTGACGGCCTGAAGGAAACTATCTCAAAAGGCAAGTTAAAGAAGGTTGCAATGGACCTTAAACCGGAAGATTTTACTTTTAAGGTGGAAGATGTGATCACGATGAATTTTGCCGACCTGAACCGGTTCATCAAAGATGAAAAAATGAAAGGGACTAAGAAGGTCGTCGAATATATTGTGGCCAAGCAAAAACGTATTGCCAATCCTTTTGCCACGATTATCCTTACTTTCATAGGTTTCTCTCTTTCGAGCCGCAAGGTGCGGGGAGGCATAGGCATGAATCTTGGCATTGGTATCACCATCACCTTCACGTATATTCTTTTCATGCAGGTTTCTTCAGTATATGCGACATATGGAAATCTCCCACCGTTCTGGGCTGCCTGGCTGCCGAATGTCTTCTTCGGGGCATTGGCAGTGGTGCTGGTACGGATTGCCCCGAAATAAGAGACTATTGAGTATCTTTCCAAAAGTAAAATCCGGGAAATGATAAAGAGAGGGGTGGCTCACCATTAAAAATCCCGTACACTGCCGAACCGCTGCCTGACAGGGAAGCATAATCAGCACCTGCATCATAAAGCTTATCTCTGATCGTACGGATTTCGGGAAATTTCAAAGCCATCGACTCCTCGAAATCATTCACTAACGTATTCTTCCATTCCAATACCGGCCGGGCAATGATCTGTTTCAGATCTGTTTTTCGTTTTACCGGTTGGATCATGGCATAAGCTTGGGCAGTGCTGCTATGCACGGGAGGTTTTACAATGGTGATAGTATATGCGGATAAATTTACATTTACGCGTTCCAGGTGGTCTCCCCTTTCCCGGGCATATGCAGGTGCATCTTGCAGGAAGAATGCACAATCGCTGCCCAGTTGGCGGGCATAGACCTGCAGTTGCTCCAATGACAGATTCAACTTAAGAAGTTCATTCAGCACCCGCAGGGTGTAGGCGCCATCCGATGAGCCGCCACCCAGGCCTGAACCAATGGGAATTACCTTGTGCAAATGTATCCGCACCGGCGGGAGGGAAAAATCTTTTGTAAGCAGCCGGTAAGCCTGAATGCACAAATTACCGGCAACATCCCCGGGAATTTCAATACCACTTGAGGTGAATGTAACATCATCAGTGTCTGACTTAATGATTTCGAGGATGTCGCAGAGTTTCACCGGGTAAAAAACAGTTTCAATGTCATGAAAGCCATCGCTTCTTTTACCGGTGACCCATAGTCCGAGGTTGATTTTACAATGAGGAAAAACGACCATACTGATGATTAAAATGTTATCACAGGTAAAAATAAAGGAAACTTCCCAATAATGGTGTGATTTATTTCTAAATCAACCTCTGACTTTAAGGTTTTAAGATTATTACTTTCTCCGTAAAGACAGGTTTACCCTCATCAGAAAATTTGAACAGATAAATCCCGGGATCAAATGAAGTGATATCCAGATTCAACGAATAGGCTCGTTCCAGATTATCATAAAGATATATCCTTTCCCCGGTTATGGAATATATCTCGAGAGAATTGAAATATTCGGTTAAAATAAAATTGATCCTGTTAATAGCAGGAACAGGATACACTGAGTTAAACCTGTGGTTTCCGTTTTCGTCAATATCGGTATGGCCCACGAACAGAGTAACTTCAACAGTGCCATTTCCTATATTCAGCTCCGGAGTGAAAACAATATTCGCAGAATAGCTTCCAAAATCGAAATTCTGAGAATTAATTTGCATTATAATTTCCTGGACATCAAATGGTGCAACCTGTCCCATTGTATCGCTGAGATTCAGCCATTCCACATTCCTTGAATTATCCATAGTAGTATCTTCAATTATTGTGGCATTCCATACCAGGGAACCATTTCCGGAATTATGTATTTCAATACTTTCATTGCAGGAAGCACCTTGTGCTATATATTTTACAATATTCAAAGGTGAAATTTCCATTTCCGGATGGACTGAAGGGAATAAAAGTATATTCCAGGTTGTAATATTGTCAATATATATTTCCTTCTCAATAGGATCATAACCAGAAGCTTCACACTTAACTTCGTATGTTTCTCTATCTACACTAATATCATAATAGCCACTGTCATCCGAATATACCGGATTATACCCATAAACAGTAATTTTAGCACCATCAACAGGTTCCGCTGTTAAAATGTCGGTAACAATCCCCTTTAAATGAGCTATTTCGGGAATCCATACTTTAATATTATCAATATACCAGTCATTAATCTGATAACTATCTAATCCATGTGCCCTGAATCGAAGAAAGACCGGTTCCCAGGATGGAAAAAAACTATTTGGAACTACCATTGTAATATGTTTCCAATCAAACTCGAATTTATTGGTAAATTCCGCTACAACAAACCATGAGGAAGGATCACATGAACTGAGAGTCAGCATTTCAACTGCTAATTTTTCAGTTCCTGTGTTAGAATAGTTATTTAAGCTAATGTCAAACGATATATTTAAAGTATCATAGTACCAACCAGGAGCATTATAAATGCTCAACATCAACAAATGTGAGTAATTGGTTTGGGTAGGTGCCCAGTTAAATTGCACACAGGGTTCAGGATTTCCCACATCATCGGATAAACTCCAATTGCTATTATCTGGATCCATTGACCAATAAGTATCCTCCATTCCATATTGCCATGTTTCTTCAAATGGCAGAAAACCAAGTGGTGCTAAAGGGTACAAGACGATATCTAAAACAAGTATATCATTCTCCAGTACGTCAAGACAATATTCAGCATTAGTGCTGTAATACATTCCGGCGGCAATAACATCATATACACCAACTGGAATATAAATAGAGTAGAAACCAGCACTATCTGAAAATACCGAGTAAGTTTGAGGGTATGTCTCAATCCAGGCATTTTCGACAGGCACGCCTTCATAATCTGTGATAATACCTTGAATCGTACCCTTTGGAAGTATGGTAGCACTATCAGTAACCTGCGATGATTCACAACTGTCATAAACAGCCGACAGTGAATATGAATATGTTCCAGCTTCAAAGGGGCCGAATAATATGGAATCACAGTCAGCATTTAAAAATGAGACTCCCTGGTTCTCAACGTAAAGATTATAACCAATTAAAACCAACCTTGACGCTGCATTATCTTTTCCCGCTGTTGGTATTTCCAGCCAACCCTGAAATCCTGCATTACTGCCATTTTGGTAAAATTGGCAGTTCTGTGGAGGATCCCAGGTAATTAAGATATAATCCATATTGTACACATCGACCGAAAAGTTGGCCGGAGGCAGACATGAGTCGATCGAAATCGCTTCAGGCATCGGTTGTGCAGATTTATGTGTATGAATTTGCACCGTACCTCTGGCCTGAATGATAAACGCACAGGCTATTATCAAGAAAAAGGTGATGAGGCGGCTATTCTTAGTAAGCATTAAAAGTAAATCTTGAATTACATCCACAAATATAATGAATATAAATGTATTTAGCAATTGCTATTTTAATAAAAAGTATGAAAAAAACCACCTAACCCCCTTCACCCCCTCTCATGGAGGAGAGGGGGACGGGGGGTGAGGCCATTTAAAATTTTCATAACGTGTTTATTTTCTTGAGCTTTCAATATATTGGTCACTAAATGTAGATGGGAATAGGACTTTTATAGGATGACAGATTCCTGACTGGTTGTGCTTCAACTATAAACTGGTTGCGCTTCAACTATAAATTGTATATTTGCTCGCTTTTTCTACATGCGATGCAGCTAATTAATACGGTTCTAACCGGCATCTTAAAAAGAAGGATTAAATCTATTGATCACTTCAGGGATAATCCATTTGATATTCAGGAGAGGTGCTTCAAAAATTTAATTGATACCGCAAAAAACACCGAATGGGGCCGGCAATACGGATTCGGTTTCATCTCCGGCATAGAGTCGTTCCGGGAAAGAGTGCCAGTGAATGATTATAATTCCCTGAAACCTTATATTTTCAGGATACAGAATGGTGAAAAGGACATTCTCTGGCCTGGCGGCACGCGCTGGTTTGCCAAATCCTCAGGTACCACCAGCGACAAGAGTAAATATATTCCGGTGTCCAGAGAAGCCCTGACAGAGTGCCATTTTAAAGGCGGCAAGGACCTGTTCGCCCTATATTTTCATAATTACCCCGGTAGCCGCATGTTTGATGGTAAAGGTATTGGCATGGGAGGATGCCTGAACCGGAACAATACCGACAAAGGATACTATTATGACGGAGACCTCTCGGCAGTTATGATGAAAAACCTTCCCATCTGGGCCGAACTGGCCAGAACACCCGGGCGGAACATTGCCCTCATGAAAGACTGGGAAAATAAGATTGAAAAAATGGCCACAGTCACTACCGGGCAAAATATCACCAATCTGCTCGGCGTTCCATCATGGACACTCCTTTTTCTGAAAAAAGTGCTTGAGAAAACAGGAAAATCATCCATCCATGAGGTGTGGCCCAACCTGGAAGTTTTTTTCCATGGAGGTGTCAACTTTAATCCTTACAGGGAACAATTCCGGAAAATCATTCCTTCCGGAAAAATGAATTATATCGAAACCTATAATGCCTCCGAAGGATTCTTTGGCATTCAGGATCAGCTAAATTCCGACGAAATGCTTCTGATGTTGGACTATGGTATCTTTTATGAGTTTATGCCTCATGACCAGATCGATAGCAGTCATCCTAACCTGCTGACACTTGCCGACGTCAGGAAAGAGGTCGACTATGCCCTGGTCATCAGCACCAATGCCGGATTGTGGCGGTATATCATCGGCGATACCATCCGGTTTACGTCGTTGAATCCATTCAGGATACAGATTTCCGGCCGGACTAAAAACTTCATCAATGCTGTCGGCGAAGAAGTCATTGTGGATAATGCCGAAAAAGCGCTCACCATCGCCTGCCAGAAATGTCCCGCAGCTATCAATGAATATACCGCCGCACCTATTTATTTTGATGATAACCATAATGCATCACATGAATGGCTCATTGAATTTGCGACCACTCCGGCGGATATGGAAGCCTTCACTGATGCATTTGATCATGCCCTGATGGCTTTAAACTCGGATTATGAAGCTAAACGTTTCCAGAATATGGTATTGCGCCGGCCTGTCATCAGGCAGGTACCGGAAGGCACTTTCTATAACTGGCTGAAAAAGAAGGGTAAACTTGGCGGACAAAACAAAGTCCCGCGGCTGTCGAATGACAGGAAATTTGTTGAAGAAATTCTTGTCATGATTTAATCATATTTTCTCCTCTCTTTTGCGAATATGTTTATTTTTCCTTTATTTTACACTCTGGTTTTTAAAATACTGATTGATCATGCATATAGCTATAGCCGGTAACATTGGTTCAGGTAAGACAACCCTCACCGGGCTGTTAGCCAAACGATTTGGCTGGGAAGCCCAATACGAGGATGTCGAGTCTAATCCCTATCTGTATAGCTTTTATGAGGACATGCAACGGTGGTCGTTCAACCTACAGATCTACTTTTTGAACAGCCGCTTTCGCCAGATCATCAGAATCAGGCAGAGCGGTAAGACGGTGGTGCAGGACAGGACCATCTACGAGGATGCCTATATCTTCGCACCCAACCTGCATGCCATGAACCTCATGACGACCAGGGACTTTGAGAACTATATTTCTCTCTTTGAACTTATGAGCTCTTTCATCCAGCCTCCTGACCTGCTCATATACCTGCGTGCTTCAGTGCCCACGCTGGTCAATCAGATACAGAAAAGAGGCCGGGAATATGAAGAATCTATACGTCTCGATTACCTGAAAAGCCTCAATGAACGTTATGAAGCATGGATATCGAAATATACACTCGGCAAGCTGATCACTTTTGATGTGGATAAGATAAATGTCGCCGAAAATCCTGAAGACCTGGGCATGGTCATCGACAAGATCCATGCTGAATTGTTTGGTTTGTTTTAACCACAACGGATGAAATATATCGGCATCATACCGGCACGATATGCCTCCACGCGTTTTCCCGGCAAATCCTTAGCCATGATAAATGGTAAATCGATGATTCAAAGGGTCTATGAACAGGCTTCCGGCTCTGCCACACTGTCATACCTGGTCGTCGCCACCGATGATGTCCGTATCGAGGATCATGTCAGGTCATTCGGAGGAAAGGTCATCATGACATCGCCCCTCCACAAAAGTGGCACCGACCGCTGCCATGAAGCCATCCAGAAAATTGTCGCTTCCGATCCTGTTCATAACAGGTTCGATGTGATTCTCAACATACAGGGCGACGAACCCTACCTGAATCCCGCACAAATCGACCAGGTTATCGGATGTTTCAATAATCCTTCTGTCACTATAGCAACCCTGATGAAAAAAATAGACTCTTCCCATGAACTGTTCGACCCCAATGTCGTCAAAGTCATCATCGACGCATCCGGCAATGCCATTTATTTCAGCCGTCAGCCCATACCTTTTCTGAGGGACATAAAACAGACAGAGTGGCTTCAGCGGCATGATTTTTTCAAACATACAGGCATCTATGCGTTCAGGGCTGAAATCCTTAATGAAATAGTCAAACTGGCACCCTCCTCACTCGAAAATGCCGAAGCCCTCGAACAGCTCAGATGGCTGGAGAATAATTACAGCATCTATGTCCAACTTACTGAATATGAGAATATTTCAGTTGACATACCGGAGGATTTGTCAAAATTTACCAACATGTCTTGAATTAGACCTCTAACCATTGTAATTTAGCCTGCTAAAATTTAGTGACGTAATGAGGACGATAGACCACTTTGTGAGTGACCTGTTATACGAACACGAATGTGTGATCATCCCCGGCTTCGGAGGATTCATAACGAGTTACACTCCGGCCAGGATTCACCCTGTCCACCATACATTTTCACCTCCTTCAAAAGATGTCCTCTTCAACACAAACCTCAAAAGGAATGACGGGCTTCTGGCAAATTATATCGCTGAAAAGGAAGGTATTTCATTTACGGAAGCTTTAAATCACATTTCCACATTCACGGAGGTCTGCCATGATACGCTCCGTCGAAATCAAAGCCTTGTTTTTGAGAACATTGGAACATTCAGACTTAACGCTGAAGGAAGTATACAGTTTATTCCGGATACACACGTCAATTACCTTAACGACGCCTATGGTCTGACCAGGTTTACATCGCCGGCGATAAAACGGCAGCCTGTTGTACACAAACAGTCTGCTATCAGATTTACTGACAGAACACATAAATCAGAGCGGGGAAAACCTGCAAAAATCATCAGGCAATCAGCTTTTCTCGCATTACCATTACTTGCCCTTCTGGCATGGGGATATTTTAATAACCAGGCTATTACAGATTTTTATACCAATTATACAGGTGTGGTTTCTTTCAAAAAAAATCCTGTAAAAAATTCTACAGAAATTCCGGTATCACCCAAACCGGCACAAAACGATGAAACTTCATTCACCTATAACTCTCCTTTTATTAAAACACCTACCACCCAGAGTATGACAATACAGCCTGCATTTACTGACAAGGCTTCTGTTACATCCACCGGAGATAAATATTATGTGATGGCAGGTGCTTTCAGGGATGAGAAAAATGCGCTGACGTTGATTGAAAATCTGAAAAAAAAGGGTTACCAGCCCGAAATGGTTGATACAACGGGCTCAGGGCTTTTCCGGATCTCTTACCAGATGTTCACAAGCAAAACAGCTGCTCTTGAAGGGCTTGCAGTCATCAAATCTTCAGAAAATCCTGATGCCTGGATATTGAAAAAATAATGACAGCTTTATAAATCGCTTGGTATGAATCCAGGAGCTGGCTCTGGACAAGGTTTTTACAGAGAGTTACTGGATAATTAAACATTGTATTGTGCCTAAGAAAAAATTAATCAGGTTTGCAGAGAACGAGACCTTCCCCAACTTTTTTCAACCTACATACAAGGAGCTGCGCAATTCCATATTTCCATATAAAGGTAAATGGAGTGATGACTATTTCAGGAATGGCTATCCTCTGGTACTGGAGCTGGGTTGCGGAAAAGGTGAGTATACGGTCGGGCTGGCACCGCATTATCCTGATAAAAATTATATCGGCATAGATGTCAAAGGGGCTCGGATGTGGAAGGGTTGCAAGACGGCAAGAGATCAGGGAATGGCCAATGTAGCCTTCATACGCACCAGGATCGAGTTGATAGGATTTTTATTCGGCCCTGGCGAGGTCAGTGAGATATGGCTGCCATTCCCTGACCCCAGGCCAAAAAGATATACCATCCGGAGACGCCTCATCTCACCCGATTTTCTCGAATTGTTCAAAACCATTCTCCAAGATGATCACATCATCCATCTTAAAACTGATAATCCCTTGTTATTTGAATATGCCCTGCGGGTGATCTCCGAAAATATGCATGAGCTGTTATTTTCAACCACTGATCTTTACGGAACTGCACCTGATGAAGTGGCCGCCACCATCAGGACATTCTATGAAGATATGTTCCTGAAAGATGGGTTGAAAATTAGTTATCTTAGATTCCGATTAAAGAATTGATCACCTCACCCCCTTCACCCACTCTCCTTGAGGAGAGGGGGACGGGGGGTGAGGCCAAATAAAATCGTGAAGATAAATGCCTGAAGATATCTCCTTCTTTGAAAAAGTCTATGAAGTTGCGAGGCTCATTCCTTATGGCCGTGTGACCTCCTATGGTGCTATCGCCAACTATCTGGCCACCGGAGGATCGTCCCGCATGGTGGGCTGGGCCATGAATGCCTCACACTGCGCCGATTACAACATCCCTGCCCACCGCGTTGTGAACAGAAATGGCCTGTTGACCGGTAAACGCTATTTTGGAGGTCCGGCCGTCATGCAGGAACTCCTCGAAAGTGAGGGAATCAGAGTTATAGATGATCAGATAGTAGACTTTGAAAAACACTTTTGGGATCCGGCAAAAGAGTTACAGTGATGGAAGCCGGCACAGATAAATTCCATTCGTTTACAAACCCTAAGGCATTTAAAATAGTGCCTCGGCGTCCTTTGCGCCTTCTTTGCGAACTTTGCGGTTATATAATCTAACTTTGCAATCCTGACAAGAAATATTTTTCGATCCATAACACCTTGAAATCATTGAATCAATGATCAACGTCGGAATCATCCAGTTTTCACCTGTACTAGGGAACCTGGATAAAACTATTGATAAACTCAAGTTTCTTTTTAAACAGATCAAATCAGCCGATCTTATCGTCCTGCCTGAGCTTGCCAATTCCGGCTATAATTTTACTTCTAAAGACCAGGCTTTTGCCCTGGCAGAAGAAACAGGGCATAGCCGGTATCTCGATTTTCTTCAATCCACCTGTAATTCCCTGAGTACATATATGGTGACTGGCTTCAATGAACGTGAAGGTGATAAGATCTATAATTCAGCTATTCTTCTTGGCAGGAATGGGATTATCGGCAAATACCGCAAGCTGCATTTGTTCCTCAATGAAGCAGATTATTTCACAAGAGGTAACCTGGGTTTGCCTGTTTTTGATCTGGGTGATTACAAAATCGGCATGCTCATCTGCTTCGACTGGATATTCCCCGAAGTATGGCGGATACTGGCATTAAAAGGTGCTGATATCATCTGCCATCCTTCCAACCTCGTCCTGCCCTATGCACAAAAAGTGGTGCCGGCTCATGCCCTCGTCAACAGGGTATTTACGGTTACAGCTAACCGTGTCGGGACTGAAGGTGACATCACTTTCACCGGAAAGTCGTTTATCGCTGACACCGAAGGAATTGTTATCAGCATGACATCGGAAAGAAAGGAAGAGGTTATCTTTGCAACTATTGATCCCCGGGAAGCCAGGGATAAGATGGTGACCATACGCAATAGTGTTTTAAGCGACCGGCGGCCTGAGGAATATAGTGATTTGATACGCTAAAGAGCATCTCCTTTTGGTACAAAATTTGATAGTTTTTCGCCTCCCGATATTGTGTTATAATTCACATTTAACTAACCTAAGTCACTTGCAATATGA
Organism: Bacteroidota bacterium; assembly: GCA_026391695.1. Lineage (NCBI taxonomy): Bacteria > Pseudomonadati > Bacteroidota > Bacteroidota bacterium. Next base: position 3,669 of record JAPLDP010000073.1, on the reverse strand, counting down.
AACACAGCTCTTCGTTTATTCTTCCGGTTATTCTAATTCTGTTTGCCGGATGTGAGAAAGAACAAACAGGTAAGATTCTTAATCCAAAGCCCCTTTCACTGCCCTATAAAGCACAGGAAGTCATCTCCCGGAGCAACAGCTTCGGGATCAATATTTTTAAAGCAACGGCAACTAGTGAGCCAGGCAATATGATGCTTTCCCCTTTAAGTGCCAGCACAGCTCTTACCATGCTGCTGAATGGCTGTAGCAGCGATACCTACAGTCAAATCCACCAGATGCTGGGATATGAAGGATTGACAATCGGTGAAGTTAACGCCACATACCAAAGTCTGCTGGCACAATTGCTTGAAGTCGATCCTGAGGTTAATCTGGCACTTGCCAACGCAGTTTGGTATAGGACTGATTTTCAGGTTTATACCAGCTTTCTCGATACCTTGACGACGGTATTCAATGCCGCTGCAGGAGCACTGGATTTCAGCAGCCCATCGGCACTTGAAACTATCAATGGATGGGCAAGCGAAAACACAAATGGAAAAATAGAAAAGGTACTTGATGAAATCTCACCCGATGCGGTCATGTTCCTGATGAATGCTCTCTATTTCAAAGGAATCTGGACAACACGGTTTGACGAAAACTCAACTTCCCCCGGAATATTCTGCCTGGATGACGGCACAACCATTACTGTGACCATGATGAAAGGCAATGTGGCGACCAGACTTATTAATGACCATGACTATTCAGTTCTTGAAATGCCCTATGGCCGTCAGAATTTTTCGATGGTGATAATCGAACCATGGATAACGCTGCATGAATTTCTTGGCAATTTTAATAATCAGCTTTGGAATGACATTACCGCCAGGCTGGATTCCATTCCGGATTTTTCATCCTATGATATTGTGATGCCCCGATTCAGGTTCGATTACGAAAAGGTGTTAAACGACCAGCTAAAAAGCTTAGGTATGGTGGATGCATTTGAGCCCTATCTGGCAAACCTTTCAGGGATCGCGGATGCCAATATCTTTGTGAGCTTCGTCAAACAAAACACGTTTATTGAAGTCAACGAAGAAGGCACTGAAGCTGCAGCAGTAACAACAATAGGAATAGAACTGACCAGTGCCAATCCATCCTTCACTGTGTATAAGCCCTTTATTTTTGCTATCCGTGAACGCACATCCAACACTTTGCTTTTTATTGGTAAGGTTGTGCTGCCGGAGATATAGCAGGTTTTGTTTTATCAGAGATGATTTCGTGCAATCCTGTGTCGCGATAATTGTTATATTTCCGGTCAATTCTTTAACTTTGTTTAACCTTATTCCTTTCAGGGATAATGGTAAAAAAATATCTCGGTATGACAGATGATCACGAAAAACTAACCATCAAAACCGTCTCCGGGGAAATCCTTAAAAAGTGGTATTATTTGTTAGTTTTAGGCCGCACCCTTGATGATCGTGCTCCAAACTACCTCAAGCAGGCGCTGGGATGGTCATATCATGCACCCTATGCCGGCCATGATGGCATCCAGCTGGCTATAGGCCAGGTTTTCAACAGGGAAACAGACCATCTATTTCCGTACTACAGGGATATGCTGACTGTTATTTCAGCAGGCCTGACGGCTGAGGAGATCATTCTCAACGGTATTTCCAAGGCTACCGATGTCGCCGGCGGCGGACGCCACATGTCAAACCACTTTGCCAAACCCGCGTGGCATATCCATAATGTTTCTTCCTGTACCGGTAATCATGCATCACAAGCTGTCGGGGTGGCCAGGGCAATGAAATATTATAATCATAAAGGAGTGGCTATTTCCTCACAAGGTGAGTCATCTTTTTCTGAAGGCTATGTTTATGAAGCCATTAATGGCGCCTCGAGGGAAAAACTGCCGGTTATTTTTGTCATACAGGATAACGGATATGGTATCTCTGTGCCGAAATCCGACCAGACAGCCAATGCCAAAGTAGCTGAGAACTTTACAGGATTCAGGAACCTGCATATCATATACTGTAATGGCAAAGACGTTTTCGATTCCATGAACGCCATGATCGAAGCCAGACGACATGCTGTCGAAAAAAATGAGCCTGTAATAGTGCATGCCAATTGTGTCCGCATCGGATCACATTCCAATTCTGACCGGCATGAGCTTTACCGCAATGACTATGAGATCAATTACGTCAGGGAATATGATCCGATGGGCAAATTCAGAAGAATGTTGCTCCGTTATGGCCGTTTTACAGAAGAGGAACTCATGGCCATTGAAACTGAAGTGAAACAAATCGTCAAAGATGCCCACAAAAAGGCTTTAACAGCCGCGGAACCTGATGCAGCAACCATTTTCGATTTTGTATATCCGGAACCTTACAATCCCGTCAAATATTCCGATGGATTACCAAATGGCTCCGGACCATCTAAAAAATTGATTGAAGCGCTCAATGAAACACTTAAAGCCGAGTTCCGGCTAAATCCCGATACGTTTCTTTGGGGACAGGATGTCGCCAGCCAGGAGAAAGGCGGCGTTTTCAATGTCACTAAAGGGCTGCAGCAGGAATTCGGCAAAGACCGTGTATTCAATGCCCCTATAGCCGAAGACTATATCGTTGCTACTGCCAATGGCATGAGCCGCTTCATGGACAAGATACGAATCGTCATCGAAGGCGCCGAATTTGCCGACTACTTCTGGCCGGCGATGGAACAACTTGTCGATACCTCACATGATTACTGGCGGTCGAACGGACAGTTTTCGCCCAATATCGTCATAAGGCTGGCATCAGGAGGATATATTGGCGGAGGGCTGTACCATTCGCAAACATTGGAGGGTACACTGACAACTTTACCTGGTATACGGGTGGTTTATCCATCCTTTGCTGATGATGCAGCAGGTCTCCTGCGCACCAGTATACGGTCCAAAGGCATTACACTTTTCCTCGAACCCAAAGCCCTTTATAATGACCCGGCTGCAGAAGCACCTGTTCCGGAAGATTTTGAAGTGCCTTTTGGAAAAGCCCGGATACGCAGGGAAGGCAGGGATATGACCATCATCACCTATGGCAACACCACTCACATGAGCCTCAGGGCGGCTGAAATGATTGAAAAGGACACCGGTGCAAGCATAGAGGTGATCGACATACGCTCACTGATACCTCTTGACAGGGCGACAATCATCAGTTCAGTCAAAAAAACCGGCAAAGCACTGATTGTCCACGAAGACAAGGTCTTTTCCGGCTTTGGCGCCGAACTGGCTGCCATCATCGGTAATGAAGCATTTGAACATCTTGATGGACCGGTCCGGAGAGTTGGTGCTACCTTCACTCCCGTTGGATTCAACAGAATACTGGAGAAGGCGATTTTACCGGATATACAAAAAATATTTATAGCGGCAAAAGAGCTGTTAAAATATTAAAAATCAAAGATTAAAAATAAAAAACACATATTAAAAATCAAAAACAAAATCAACTGTTATTAATCAGGATAAAGGATATTATAATCACTCATTTTTTATTTTTCATTTGTGTATTTAATTTTTGATTTTTGATCTTTGATTTAACCTGAATTATTCATAAAAAAATGGAAAAGTTTGTTATCTCATTGATAATCATTATCTTTGAGGTGTATAAACTTTTAAACAAACTTTTCCATGAGTAAAGATACAAAAAGCCCAAATACCCATCTTGTTTC
>JAPLDP010000072.1 GCA_026391695.1 Bacteroidota bacterium | reverse complement strand
CACCTGAACAATGAATTTTGTCAAAACAAAAACTGCATCAATATCTTACAAATTATCCCAGCTTGCCTAATTTTTTGTATTCGTCCTGGAAATAGTATAGCTTTTTATCCGAATTTTGGATTTATGAATTATTCAGGCTAGCTTTCTTGGATAATAATTTTGCATTTCTGTGTAATTAAATTATTCGATAACAAAAATACACAATATATATTAGAAGGAAAAATCTGACGATAAAATTATTGATGCTTTTTTATGAAATCCTGGGACTCCATCCGCCTTCACCGGATGGAGTCCCAGGAAAAAAATATTTTTTTAAAAAAATTAAAAAAAACTTGCATAGTATTTTTTCTTGTTATAATTTTGACCGGTCGTTCAGTCATAAATTTTATGACTTAATTTTTTGTCTGATTTTTTATTGACTGGATGGTCATTCTAAAAATAATAGAAATGTCACCACGCACTGAAAAACAATTCGAAGAGATCAGGGAAAATAAAAAAGCCCTGATCATGGATACAGCCCTGGAACTGTTTGCCAGCCAGGGGTATTATCCTACGTCCATCAGCGATATAGCCCAAAAAGCGGGCATATCCAAGGGGCTGATGTATAATTATTTCGAAAGCAAGGAAGATCTCATCAAAGAGATTGTCGATAAAGGAATGGCCGAGTTTACCGATATTTTTGATGTAAATAAGGATGGTGTTCTGACATCTGAAGAATTCACATTCTTTATCGATGAATCCTTCAGGCGGCTGAAAGAAAACACCTCCTACTGGAAACTCTACTTCAGCATCATCCTTCAGCCGCCGGTTTATGAAATGGCCAGAGAAAGAATGTTTGAGCTGACGCCATTGAACCAACAGATCCTGTTGAACTATTATAAACAGCGTGGTGCCCGGAATCCGGAACTGGAAGTCAGTCTCTTCCATGTGCTCATGGATGGTGTGTTTATGAATTTTATCATGGATCCGGAAGACTTTCCGCTGGAAGAGATGAAGAAAATGATAATCGAGAAATTCAGTATACAATGATCAAAATATAACGATGTAACGATTTAGCGATGTAACGATATGACAAAAAACAATATATAATTATTTTACTCAATATAATTAACAGAAGAATCATGAAAAGAACATTTTTGATATCCATCATTCTGATAATTGCTGGGATTCTTACATGGAATCCGATCCGGTCACAGGAAACGGGTGCGCTTGAGATCGTTAAAAAATCGCAGGATAAGGCCAACGGGCTGTCGAGTGTGGGAACCATGAAAATGACCATCGTCAGACCTGACTGGACCAGAGAGGTCACCATGAAAGCCTGGTCGAAAACAACGGATTATTCCATGATACTCATCACAGCACCGGCCAATGACAAAGGACAGGTATTCCTCAAGCGGTTCAATGAGATGTGGAACTGGATGCCAAATATCAACAGAATGATCAAGCTGCCGCCATCCATGATGAGCCAGTCGTGGATGGGATCGGACTTTACCAATGACGACCTGGTGAGGATGAACTCCATCGTCAATGATTACACACATGCTATCCTCGGGTCGGAGACCATTGAAGGGCTCGACTGCTATAAAATCGAACTCATTCCCAAACCCGAGGCAGCGGTCGTTTGGGGCAAAGTCATTCTCTGGATATCTAAAGATGAATATTACCAGATGAAGGCTGAATACTATGATGAGGATAAAATGCTGGTTACTACAATGATAGCATCTGAGATCAAACAGATGGGCGACAGGAAACTGCCCAGCAAAATGGTGATGATATCTGAAGATAAAAAAGGTAACGAAACCCGGCTGGAGATGATCGACACGAAATTCAATGTGCCCATTGATGAAGGCTTTTTCTCGCAACAAAATATGAAAACAGTCAGATAGTCACACACGGAAATCCTAACGATATGAAAACATATATAAAATTAGCCTGGCGTAACCTGTGGAGGAATAAGAGAAGGACTATCATCACTGTGCTGTCGGTGCTTTTCGCGTTTTTCCTGGCATTGGTTATGCGGTCGATGCAACTCGGCTCTTATGACCTCATGGTTGAAAGCGCAGTAAAAACCTCGACAGGATATATACAGATCCATGCACTGGGATACTGGGATGATAAGACCATTGACAACACATTCATCAGCACTGACACGCTTGAAGGCAGGCTGCTCAGTACCAGGCATATCACCGCGTTCATTCCGCGACTGGAGTCGTTTGCCCTCATCTCATCGGGCGACATGACCAAGGGCATAGCTGTAATAGGCACAGACCCCGAAAAAGAGAACGCTATTTCCGCATTACGCAACAGGGTGATACGGGGCAGCTATTTTGAAAAGGACGACAACAGCGTCCTCATCGGCGAAGCTCTTGCCGATTATCTGAAGGTGGATGTGAATGATACTATTGTTCTTCTGAGCCAGGGCTACCATGGTGAATCAGCACAGGGTGCTTACCCGGTAAAAGGGATCGTCCGTTTCACGGCACCGGAGATGAACAGCTCCATGCTGTACATGTCGCTGACAGCAGCGCAGAAGCTGTATTCCGCACCGGAACGCCTCACCTCCCTGTCGGTATTGCTCGACAACAAAAAGTACATCCGATTTGTGGCCGACCAGTTGAAAATCATCAATGCTGAAAATCTTGAAGTCATGACCTGGCGCGAGCTTCTTCCGGAAATGGTGCAGGCTATACAAAGTGATAATGTCAGCGGACAGTTTATGCTCGGCATTTTATACGTTGTGGTAGGTTTTGGCATTTTCGGCACCATCATGATGATGACCATTGAACGCCGGAGGGAGTTTGGAATCATGGTGGCGGTGGGCATGCGCCGTGTCAAGCTGGCCTTCATTGTATTCGTCGAAACAGTCATCCTTGCTTTAGTGGGTATTGCTGCCGGTGCGGCGTTGAGCTATCCGATCATCCTGTACTATCACCTTCACCCCTACCAGCTCACGGGTGAGACAGCCAAGGCTATGGCGGAATTCAATGTGGAACCTGTGATGCCCTTTGCACTTGAGCCGGGATTTTTCATCAACCAGAGCCTGGTGGTCATCATCCTGAGCATCCTGGCGGCCATATATCCCCTCACCGTCATCGGTAGGTTCAAAATCATACCGGCACTCAGGGGAAAGTAAATTACTTTGTAACCATTTAAATATCATACAAATGATCTGGTCAATAGCATGGAGAAATGTCTGGCGTAACAAGCTGAGGAGCCTCATCGTCATTGCAGCTGTCACCATCGGGTTGTTCGGCACCCTGTTCATGATCGCCCTGTCGATAGGCATGGTGGATCAGCGGATAGATGCTGCCATTGAACATGAGGTATCCCACATCCAGATACACCATCCGAAATTCATGCAGGATAAATCGCCCGATTACTTTATGACCGGTGTGCCGGCGATGGTGGATTCTATAAGGGGCATAAGTGGTGTGAAGGCTGTCAGCAGCCGCCTTGCACTGCCGGCCATGGCCAGCACTGCAGCCACCGGTACCGGTGTCATGGTCAATGGCATTCAACCGGAGGAAGAAAAGCAGGTGTCAAAAATCTATGATTGTCTGAAAGAGGGCACATACTTCGAAAAGGAGGCGCGGACGCCTCTCATCCTCATCAGCCAGAAGCTGGCGACAAAAATGAATGCCAAAATGGGATCCAAGATAGTCATCACACTGCAAAATATGGAAGGCGTGGTGACCTACGGACTGTTCCGCGTCGGCGGGATCTATAAGACATCCAACACCATGTATGACGAAGGCAATGTCTTTGTCAGATCGGCAGACCTGGCTGACCTGACTGGTTTCGATACGAACAATGCGACCGAAATAGCGGTGCTGCTGGATAATACAAATAAAACCGATGAAGTGACAGCTTTACTGCAGGCAAAGTATAGCAGCCTGAGCGTGATGCCATGGAAAGAACTGCAGCCTATGCTTCTGACCCTGTCATCCATCATGGACTTATACTCTTATATTTTGATGATCGTTATACTCACGGCTATGGCCTTCGGTATCATCAACACTATGCTGATGGCCATACTGGAGCGTATCAAGGAAATTGGTATGCTTATGGCCGTCGGAATGAGCAGAAAGCGGATATTCACGATGATCATGCTGGAAACCATATTCCTTTCAGTGACAGGAGCTCTGATAGGGATGGTCGTCAGTTATGCCACCATACAACTGACAGGAGTACACGGGCTGAATTTTGCCGCCTGGTCGGAAGGACTGGAATCCTTCGGGTACAGTTCGCTTGTCTATCCGGTACTATATAACAAGTACTATATAGCGCTGACCTTGTTTGTCATTGTCACGGCTATTTTATCATCAGTTTACCCTGCGCGGAAAGCGCTGCGATTCAAACCTGCAGAAGCGATTCGCGCAGATACGTAAAAAATTAAAATGAAAAAATTTAGAAGATGAAAACCTCTGTTAGAGATTATGGTTGCAAGTTACAGGTTGCAGGTTACAGGTTGAGTGAGGCGAAACCGGGCGAAATCCCGATGAAGTCGGGATTACAGATTGTCGCAATTTTAAAACCTGAAACTTGCAACCTGCAACTTGTAACCTGTAACTGATTAATAATCGATACAAATAACCAACTAAAAACATTTAACTATTAATTGATACTGTCATGGGAATCATCACAACAAAAAACCTGCACAAGGTATACCAGGAGACAAAAATCCCGGTAGTGGCAGTCAATGGTATAGATATCTCCTTTGCGGAAGGTGAATTTACAGCTGTCGTAGGCCCTTCGGGGTCGGGCAAGACTACATTCTTGAATCTTATCGGCGGGCTGGATGTCCCCACCCAAGGTGAGGTTCATATCAACGGCACGAATGTCACAACCTTATCCTCGCGCAAGCTGGTGGATTTCAGATTACGTAACATCGGATTTGTCTTTCAGTCGTATAACCTCATTCCTGTGCTCACGGCGCGGGAGAACGTCGAATTCATCATGCTTCTGCAGGGTATACCCAAATCCGAAAGAGAAAATAGAACCATCGAATTACTGAAATCGGTGGGACTGGAAGACAAGATTGATGTGAGGCCCGGTGAGCTGTCGGGCGGACAGCAGCAGCGTGTGTCTGTTGCCAGGGCGCTGGCATCAAAGCCGCGGTTCATCCTGGCAGATGAGCCAACAGCCAACCTGGATTCGAAATCGACCGAAAACCTGCTCGACATCATGGAAAGGCTGAACCATGAAGAGAATATCACTTTCATCTTTTCGACGCATGATGCACGGGTGGTCAACAAGGCACACCGGATCATCACCATTGAAGACGGGAAGGTTATCAGTGATGTTGAGAATGAGCCACATTCACCTCACCCCCCGGCGTGAGAAATGACCTCACCCCCTTCACCCCCTCTCCTCTAGGAGAGGGGGTGAAGGGGGTGAGGCGAGTCCTTTGCGGTTAAAATAAACAATCATATGCGCATCCATAGTTTTCAATCAGTAATAACAAGTATTCTGTTGATATCTTCATTCAGTCTGTATTGTCAGGACTCAGAGAACCAACGCAACTGGACACTCAATGGCTACATCAAGGATCTGCAGCTTGTTTACTATGAGCATTTCGACAGCCGTTGGATGCTGAACAACGAGATCAACAACCGCCTGGATTTCAAATGGTATCCTTCCGGCAATCTGAATGTACACATCGGCATGCGCAATCGTTTCCTTTATGGGGATTTTGTGGAAATGGCCTATCCCTATTATGCCGAAATGCTTGACAAGGATAATGGATTTGCCGACCTGACATGGGTGCTGGCTGATGACTCATCTTATGTATTATTGTCAAATATCGACCGTGCCAACCTGAAATTCACAAAGGGCAAGTTTGAGGCGACAGTGGGGCGGCAGCGGGTCAACTGGGGTATCGGCTTCGTCTGGACGCCCAACGACATCTTTAATTCCTTCTCCTATTTCGATTTTGATTATGAGGAACGCCCCGGATGTGATGCAGTCAGACTGGAATATTATACAGGTGTGACCTCCTCAGCACAGCTTGTCGCCAGTCTGAACAATAACAAACGTCCGACTATTGCAGGCATGTACCGGTTCAACAGATGGGATTATGATTTTCAGTTCCTCGGGGGAATGATGGTTGATGACATTGTAGCCGGGGCAGGCTGGGCCGGACAGATAAAAGACGCCGGTTTCAGGGGAGAAGTCTCCTATTTTGGGCCTGCCAAACAATTCAGGGATACCACAGGTCAGCTGGAAGCAACGGTAGATGCTGATTATACCTTTAAAAACAGCTTCTATCTTCATGCCGCATTCCTTTACAACAGCACAGGCACAACCGGTCCTGCTGGAGGCATGAATTACCTGGAGATCAGGAATGTATCGGTGAAGAACTTTACCCTGGCGCGGTATGATATCATGGGTGAGGTGGCCTACCAGGTCAGCCCCCTTGTCCGTGCCGATATCTCTTCAATTTTCAATCCAAGTGATAATTCCATCTTTGTCGGCCCTTCAGTCATGATCTCGATCAGTAACAACTGGCAATTGATGCTGATCAGCCAGCTTTTTTACGGGGACAGAGGAACGGAATTCGGCGATTATGGAAAAATGTGGTATGCCCGACTGAAATGGGGCTTCTAAATCGCCAAATCGTTCAACCGGCCAACCTGTCCCGATGAGCAAGCGCAGCGAGTGAAATCGGGATCGGCAATAGTTCAATTTCAAAATTTTTTAATCAAATCATTATTTGCGGATAAAGATTTTGTATTATCTTTGCAGCCCTAAAAATGAAAGAGATAAAAAAGAAACACACGTAGAAAAATGTATCTGACAACTGAAAAAAAGAAAAAAGTCTTCAAGGAATTTGGTAAATCGGAGTTCGACACCGGTTCATCAGAAGGACAGATTGCCTTATTCACGCACAGGATCAAGCATCTGACTGAGCACCTCAAGGCCAACAAGAAAGACATGGCCACTGAAAGAGCTCTCGTTAAGCTGGTCGGTAAACGCCGTAAACTTCTCGACTACCTGAAACAGGTTGACATTGAGCGCTACAGGGCAATCATCAAGAACCTGAATATCAGAAAGTAAATAGCATACAACCCCCGTACCGGCAATGAATGACATTGCCATTTTTCGTATTACGTCCTTAACACATTTCACTTATTATTTATTTTAATTATGTCCAATCCTGCAATTACAAAGTCATTTGATCTGGGCGATGGCCGGATCATCTCTATTGAAACCGGCCGTTTGGCCAAACAAGCCGACGGCGCTGTTGTCGTTAAAATGGGCGACACGATGCTTCTGGCCACTGTGGTGGCAGCGCAAAAACCTGTCGAAGGCGAGGATTTTATGCCTCTCTCAGTCGAATACCGCGAAAAATATGCGGCTGCCGGACGATTTCCCGGTGGCTTTTATAAACGTGAAGCACGACCTTCGGAACACGAGATACTCGTGGCACGACTCGTCGACAGGGCGCTCAGACCTCTTTTTCCCGATGATTTCCATTGCGAGACACAGATGATCATCACGCTTATCTCTGCCGACAAAAATATTTCACCCGATGCTCTGGCAGCACTGGCAGCCTCATCAGCATTGAGTATTTCCAACATTCCGTTCAGCGGCCCCATCTCTGAAGTCAGGGTCGCCCGCATTAACGGAGAATTTGTGATCAATCCGAATATCTCACAGCTCATCGATGCCGACCTCGACCTTATCGTGGCAGCCACTGCCGAAAGCATTGTTATGGTAGAAGGCGAAATGAAGGAAGTCGCTGAATCGGTCATGCTGGAAGCGCTCAAAGTAGCTCATGATGCTATACGCTTACAATGCCAGGCACAACTTGACCTGGTTGGCATGCTGGGAAATCCTGTTGAAAAAAGAGCCACTGAAAATGGCATGGCTGATCCGGAACTGCTGACAGCCCTTAAAACCGCTTCGTATGACAAACTCTATGCGATTGCCAGGTCAGGGATAAAGAAAAAACATGAACGCCTCGAAACCTTTGAAGCCATAAAGAACGCATTTACCGAAACGATTCCGGAAGAGGAAAGGGAAATAAAAACTCCACTGATCAACAAATATTTCGATGACATTCAGAAAGAAGCTGTCAGAAATGCGGTACTCACTGAGAGGACCAGGCTCGACGGCCGTAAGCTGGATGAAATCAGGCCCATATGGTGCGAAGTGGATTATCTGCCCGCCGCTCATGGATCGTCCATTTTCACAAGAGGAGAAACACAGTCGCTCACATCTGTCACACTGGGTACCAAGCTCGATGAGCAGGTGGTCGACGGCGCCGTATTCGAAGGCAAGACCTCGTTTATGCTTCACTATAACTTCCCGCCGTTTTCTACGGGTGAAGTAAAGCCTATGCGTGGCACCAGCCGGAGAGAGATAGGCCATGGCAACCTGGCATTGCGAGCCCTTAAATCAGTCATACCCAATGGTGAGAGCAATCCTTATACAATCCGCATTGTGTCGGATATCCTGGAATCTAACGGATCATCCTCCATGGCCACTGTCTGCGCAGGAACACTTGCCCTGATGGATGCCGGAGTGAAGATATCCAAACCGGTGTCGGGCATAGCAATGGGGCTCATTACAGATAAAGCTACAGGTAAATATGGCGTGCTATCCGATATCCTTGGTGATGAAGACCACCTTGGCGACATGGACTTTAAAATTACCGGCACCCGTGATGGTGTCACCGCCTGTCAGATGGATATCAAGGTAGAAGGACTGTCATTTGAAGTATTGCAGGAAGCCCTCGAACAAGCCAGAAAAGGACGTCTGTTTATCCTGGATGAAATGGCCAAAGTGATCAGTGAGCCACGCGAGGATTATAAACCTTTTGTCCCGCGCATTGAACAGATGACCGTCGCCAAGGAATATATCGGCGCTATCATCGGACCCGGAGGTAAAATCATCCAGAATATCCAGAGCGAAACCAATTCCACCATCGTCATCCAGGAAGTCGGAGAATTCGGCATTGTGGATATCGTTGCCGTCGATAAAGCATCCATCGATGCAGCTAGGGAGAGGATCAAAAGCATCATCGCCGTTCCCGAACTGGGTGAGGTCTACAATGGCACAGTGAAAAACATCACCTCCTTCGGAGCTTTTGTTGAAATATTGCCCGGAAAAGACGGACTGTTACATATTTCGGAAATAGATTGGAAACGTATCAATACTGTAGAAGAAGTCCTGAAGGTCGGCGATAAGATTGAAGTGAAGCTGATTGATATCGACCGCAAGACCGGCAAACTTAAGCTATCGCGAAGAGTATTGTTACCCAGGCCGCCCCTGAGGCCCAACATGTAACAAAATAGCTTTTTCTTCGTAAAACTTTTGCTTATAGAACTAGTTTTTCAAATAGCCAACCATAATCACAACGGAGGTTTATGAGGCAGCTGAAAATTACCAAGCAAGTTACCAACAGGGAAACCGCATCGCTCGACAAATACCTTCAGGAGATCGGTAAGGTGGAACTGATTACGGCCGAAGAGGAAGTGGCCTTAGCCCAGCGTATTAAACTGGGTGACAGGGAAGCCCTTGAAAAGCTGACCAAATCGAATTTACGGTTTGTTGTATCGGTGTCAAAACAGTATCAGAACCAAGGACTCAGCCTGCCCGACCTGATTAACGAAGGAAACCTGGGCCTGATAAAAGCTGCTCAACGGTTCGACGAGACCAGGGGATTCAAGTTCATATCCTATGCGGTGTGGTGGATACGGCAGTCTATCTTACAGGCACTTGCTGAACAATCGCGAATTGTACGTTTACCTCTGAATAAAATCGGCTCCATCAACAAGATCAATAAAGCTTATGCCAAGCTCGAACAGGAATACGAGCGTGAGCCCAATGCCGAAGAGATAGCCACCATGCTGGAGATCACCGAAACGGAGGTGAAAGAGTCGATGAAGAACTCCGGCCGTCATGTGTCGATGGATGCGCCACTCATTCAGGATGAAGACAACACCATGTATGACGTCCTGAAAAATGACGACGGCCCTACACCGGAGACTAAACTCATCTATGACTCACTGAAAAAAGAGATTGACCGTGCCATTTCGACCCTCACACCGCGCGAAGCGGATGTGATCAGGTTATATTTCGGCCTGAACCAAACGCATCCGATGACCCTCGAAGAGATCGGCGAAAAATTCGACCTCACCCGTGAACGGGTGCGGCAGATAAAAGAAAAAGCTATACGGCGCCTCAAACATACATCCAGAAGCAAGATACTTAAGACATACCTGGGTTAAAACGGCTTACACATGTCGCACCTCATCGCCTCTTCACTGCTGTCGGCTGACTTTTCCAATCTCAGGAAAGACATTGAACTCATTAATGGTAGTGAAGCCGACTGGTTCCACCTGGATGTCATGGATGGCGTATTCGTTCCCAACATCTCCTTTGGCATACCGGTGATAAAAGCTGTGCAAAGGCTGGCGCGCAAACCCCTCGATGCACACCTGATGATCATTGATCCTGACAGGTATCTGAAAGCCTTTAAGGAAGCCGGGGCTAATATCATAAGCGTTCATTATGAAGCCTGCACTCACCTGCATCGCACTATTCAGAGTTTGAAAGCCCTTGATGTAAAAGCAGGCGTCGTCCTGAATCCCCATACCAGCATTCATTTACTGGAAGACATCATCGCTGACCTCGATTTGGTGCTGGTTATGTCGGTAAATCCAGGTTTCGGCGGACAGAAGTTCATCGAAAACACCTATGCGAAAGTATCACGGTTGAAAGACCTGATGCTCTCAAAACATTCCAAGGCACTGATAGAGGTGGATGGCGGCGTTGATCTGGCCAATGCACCGCTGCTCGTGAATGCCGGTGCTGACATCCTGGTGGCAGGCTATACCATCTTTTCTTCTGAAAATCCTCTCAAAACCATTGCAGCCCTGAAAAAAAAACGCTGATTATCATCGGTCTGAAATAAAAAATTATCCCTTTAAATATCTTTTCTTTGTGATACTTCGTGTCTTCTTTGTGTACCTTTGTGTCACAAAATAATTCAAACCTAACCGACGACAAGCAGGAAGCAAATAAATTCATAACAATTTCTCGACATAACTTTCATAAAAAACTTAGAATATGGGAAAAATATTAGGGCAACTTAAGCCGGAAATAGTGTGGAGCTATTTTGAAGAGCTTTGCCAGATACCGCGCGCTTCAAAGAAAGAAGAAAAAATAAGGGCTTTTCTTCTGGACTTTGCAAAGAAACATCATCTTGAATCAGCGGCTGATGAAGCCGGCAATGTACTCATCAGAAAGCCAGCCACACCCAGTCGAAAAAATCTGAAAACGGTGGTTTTACAAAGCCACATGGACATGGTGTGCGAAAAAAACAGTGACTCTCCGCATGATTTTGATGCAGATCCCATTGTGCCTTACATCGACGGGGACTGGGTGAAGGCAAAAGACACCACTCTTGGTGCCGATGACGGCATAGGAATCGCGGCCCAGATGGCTATACTTGCGGCAAAAGATATTGAACACGGTCCGATAGAGTGTTTGTTTACCATTGATGAGGAGTCAGGCCTGACAGGAGCTTTTGCCATCAAACCCGGTTTTATGGATGGGAAAATCTTATTGAACCTCGATTCGGAAGATGAAGGGCAGCTTTTCATCGGCTGTGCCGGCGGAATGGACACTGTTGCCACCTTTTCATATAAGGATAAAAAAGCACCCAAGAATGCCGTGGCCTTCAAAATATCGGTATCAGGCCTCAAGGGAGGCCATTCCGGTGATGATATCGATAAAGGGCTCGGGAACTCCAACAAAATCCTCAACAGGTTACTATGGAATACATATATTAAATATAAGTTGCAGCTTGCCCATTTCAACGGTGGTAACCTGCGGAATGCCATTCCCCGTGAGGCTTATGCCATAGTGACCCTGCCTGCCAAACGGAAGACCGCCATGGAGGCCTACATGAAAAAATTCGCTGAGGAAGTTAAAAATGAGATGTCGATCACCGAACCTGATCTGGCCATATCGTCAGAAGAGGTGGTCATGCCTGAAAAGGTCATCAATAAAAAGACACAGCGACGGCTGCTGAATGCCCTCTATGCCTGCCCGCACGGTGTGATAACCATGAGCCGGAAGATGCCCGGGATGGTTGAAACATCCACAAACATGGCATCGGTGAAATTCAATGAAAAAGAACACCGGATCGTCATAGCCACAAGCCAGCGTAGCGACACACATACCGCCAAAGTCGACATCGCCACCATGGTGGAAAGTGTCTTTAAACTGGCCGGTGCAAAGGTTGAACATACGACAGGCTATCCGGGATGGACGCCGAATCCCAAGTCAGCCATCTTGCATATCAGCGTTAAGGCATATAAACATCTCTTCGGCAAGGAGCCTGTTGTGCGTTCCATTCATGCCGGACTGGAGTGCGGCCTTATCCTCGAAAAATATCCTGATATGGACATGGTTTCGTTTGGTCCGACACTCCGGGGTGTACATTCACCCGATGAAAGGATCGAAATTGGCACGGTTCAGATGTTCTGGGACCTGCTGATCGAAATTCTAAAAAGGATACCAAAGGCATGATCAGACATATCCTGGTATTCACTCTTATACCTGCGGGTCTTTTGCAAGCGCAGCCTGCAAAATTTATTCAGACCGATAGCGCTGTCAGGGCAAGGATTGTCAGTGACCTGACTATACTTGCTTCCGACTCGTTTCAGGGCAGGGAATCGGGCACACCTGGTGAAAAAATGGCCTATGAGTATATCATCTCCCAGTTCCGCGATATCGGATTAGAGCCAAAAGGGAGCGACATCGGATCATACCTTCAGCCATTCCGGCATCAGGACATCAAATACTGTCATGTCACCAACCAGCTTATCATTGACAGCACACAGTTCATGTACATGCTTGACTTTGGTGCCACATGCTTTTCGGGAAACAGTGCGGCAAAAGGAAAAATTATGGATATCGGATATGGAATCAGCCTACCGGGCACATTATTCAATGATCCTTCCAAAATTGCTGACCTGAAAGGAAAAATTGTTCTGATGAATGCCGGGATTCCGGAAGAAATGATAAATCAGGACACAAAACCGGAATGGATAAATCCGGTGCACCGCATCAGGGACATTGTCGCCAAAGGTGCTGCAGCGGTCATTTTGTGGAACAGGGCATGTCCGTTCTATGACAGTCTCTTTGATTTCACCCGCCCCGACACTCTTGCATGCCCGGTGATTTTTGTGAACTCCTATGCAAAATGGTTCATTAATGAGCATCCGGGAGCAGAAGCCGATATCAGGGTAAAAATTGACCGGATACCATACATTTATAATAATGTCATCGGATATATCGATAATCAAGCTGAGAAGACCATCATTACCGGCGCTCATTATGACCACATTGGCATCAACCGCAGAAATGACATAAACAACGGGGCTGACGACAATGCCAGCGGCACTGCCGGTATAATGGAACTGGCCAGATATATGATGGATCATGGAAATAAAGAATTCAATTACCTTTTCATCGCTTTCTCAGGGGAAGAAAAAGGATTGTTTGGCTCTGAATACTTTTGTAATCATCCGACCACAGATTTAAACACCGTATATTTTATGCTGAATTTCGACATGATCGGGCGTTTAGGCTGCGAGGGCAATGTCGTGACAGCTATGGGTGTGACCAGTTCGCCACAATGGAAACAGATTCTATCGGAGACAGGTCATAAGACTTTTCACCTGAAGAAGACCAAAGCAGCACCGGCATTCTCCGACCATTATGCGTTTCTTCAGAAGGGTATTCCCATAGCCTATTTTACCTCAGGGGATCACCCTGAATATCACACTCCTAAAGATAAATCCAATCTCATCAATTATGACGGGATGGTATCGATCATCAGGTTTTCTGAAGATTTCATACAAAACACTCAAGCTACAGGCGAATTGGCTTACCATCCGGTATCCGGAATAGCCAATACGATGTATACCATCTCCTTTGTGCTGAAGATGATGGTGAATGCTCTTCCCTGAGTGATACAGCTTAAAATCCGAAACCTATTCCCACCCTGATAATCGGGTTAGTATAAGGTGAATATGGTGTTTCATTGAGGTTCCATAGTATCGAAAGGGTCATAAAGGACCTTCCACCTATCATCTGCCTGAAACCGCCGCCGACGAGCCAGCTGTTCACATTCACGCGTTCAGTGGTAAAAGGGGTTATGTAGGCATCATAATTTAGCAGCTCATACTCAGCATGTGCGAAGATATTCTTAAAGACAAAGTAATTTAACAGTACCCTGCCGCCGTAAATATTTGTCGTATAAACATAACTATACCGGGAATCCTTATAATATTCATAAGTGACACCAACTCCGGAGATCAACCGTGGTGTAATGCTGCACCAGACCAAGGGAGAGACTTCGACAAGTGTCATTGTTCCGAACTGCAGTCCAAAGTTACCACCAAAAAATAAGCGGTCTATGAACCGGGGCTTATAGAGATCCTCCCGGGCAGTGCTGTCTCTTTGTGCGAACAGAGGTGTGGCAAAAACCAGGAACAGCAGAAAGGCTGTCAGGAACGTTTTCAAAGCTGCTGGTATCAGTCGGAGCATATATGATTGAAAATTTAGAAAGATAACGAGAACCACCATACAAAAGTATGAAAAATGGGGGAATATTTAAAGGTCGGCGGATAACTGGTCGCAGGTCTTTGGGTAAGAGATAACCAACAACTTGTAACCTGTAACCTGTAACCTGCAACCTGGTACCTGTAGACCTGGAACCTGTAGACCAGGAACCTGTAGACCAGAGACCCGCAGACCTGTTAATAAAATGTTCAAATCTGCAACATTTTTCATATCAGGGAGTAAAAAACATCAGTATATTTGCAGCCACTTTTTAACCAGGCGTTCTTTAAAAAAAATCCGATATGGTATTGCGGGGAAATTAATTTTGTCATAACTTTGCAATCCTTTTCGTTTTTTTGTTGCAAAAATGTTTTTTTGAAATAACTGAAAAATAAATTTGCAGGTTAGAAAAAAATGTTTAATTTTGCAGCCCCTTAAATAAAGGGGAGATAAATAAAGCAGAAGAAGTTCTTTGAAAATATTGAAGTGAAGCCCGAAGTAGCAAATAGAAAAACTCAATTCCGAGTTAAAAGAATAGTGAATCCTTGCCATTAAAGATCAACATATTACAATGAAGAGTTTGATCCTGGCTCAGGATGAACGCTAGCGGCAGGCCTAATACATGCAAGTCGAACGGTAAGGTCTCTTCGGAGATACACGAGTGGCGCACGGGTGCGTAACGCGTATGCAACCTACCTCTGACAGGGGGATAGCCCCGAGAAATCGGGATTAATACCCCTTAATATTTCCTGGACGCATGTCCGGGATATCAAAGCTCCGGCGGTCAGAGATGGGCATGCGTGACATTAGCTTGTTGGTGAGGTAACGGCTCACCAAGGCTACGATGTCTAGGGGTTCTGAGAGGATATACCCCCACACTGGTACTGAGACACGGACCAGACTCCTACGGGAGGCAGCAGTAAGGAATATTGGGCAATGGACGCAAGTCTGACCCAGCCATGCCGCGTGCAGGATGAAGGCCCTATGGGTTGTAAACTGCTTTTATTTGGGAAAAAACCCCCGCACGTGATGCGGGGCTGATGGTACCATTTGAATAAGCATCGGCTAACTCCGTGCCAGCAGCCGCGGTAATACGGAGGATGCAAGCGTTATCCGGATTCATTGGGTTTAAAGGGTGCGCAGGCGGGACGATAAGTCAGTGGTGAAATCCTACGGCTTAACTGTAGAATTGCCATTGATACTGTCGTTCTTGAGTACAGTTGAAGTGGGCGGAATGTGTCATGTAGCGGTGAAATGCATAGATATGACACAGAACACCGATAGCGAAGGCAGCTCACTAAACTTAAACTGACGCTCATGCACGAAAGCGTGGGGATCAAACAGGATTAGATACCCTGGTAGTCCACGCTGTAAACGATGATCACTCGATGTTGGCGATACACAGTCAGCGTCTAAGCGAAAGCATTAAGTGATCCACCTGGGGAGTACGGCGGCAACGTTGAAACTCAAAGGAATTGACGGGGGCCCGCACAAGCGGAGGAGCATGTGGTTTAATTCGATGATACGCGAGGAACCTTACCTGGGCTTAAATGTAGGACGACAGTCCCCGAAAGGGGATTTTCCTTCGGGACGACCTACAAGGTGCTGCATGGTTGTCGTCAGCTCGTGCCGTGAGGTGTCGGGTTAAGTCCCATAACGAGCGCAACCCTTATCCTTAGTTGCCATCAGGTCATGCTGGGAACTCTAGGGGAACTGCCTACGCAAGTAGTGAGGAAGGTGGGGATGACGTCAAATCAGCACGGCCCTTATGTCCAGGGCTACACACGTGCTACAATGGCCGGTACAGAGGGTCGCTACCTGGTGACAGGATGCTAATCTCGAAAAGCCGGTCTCAGTTCGGATCGAAGTCTGCAACCCGACTTCGTGAAGTTGGATTCGCTAGTAATCGCGCATCAGCCATGGCGCGGTGAATACGTTCCCGGGCCTTGTACACACCGCCCGTCAAGCCATGGGAGCTGGGAGTACCTAAAGTCCGTTACCGTAAGGAGCGGCCTAGGGTAAAACCAGTGACTGGGGCTAAGTCGTAACAAGGTAGCCGTACCGGAAGGTGTGGCTGGAATACCTCCTTTCTAGAGCGGTTTACTATTCACCCGATGCAAATCGGGATCCTATTTGTTGCTTCGGTTCACTTCATTTTTTTTATTGAGAAAATCCCAAATGAGCAGCGTGGCTCTTCTTCAGAGCATTGGCAGTAAGGTTTACAGCGTAAACTATACAGTCCCTTAGCTCAGTTGGTTAGAGCACTACACTGATAATGTAGGGGTCCGCAGTTCAAATCTGCGAGGGACTACATGAAGCGTTTGGGGGAATTAGCTCAGCTGGCTAGAGCGCCTGCCCTGCAAGCAGGAGGTCATCGGTTCGATTCCGATATTCTCCACGAAAAGGGTGTGAGTGTGGGTGTGAGTGTGGGTGTGGATAACATCTTTTTAAGTTCTTTGACATATTGAGAAAGAAAATACAGCAGATAGTCGATGTTTAATACATCACTATATCAAAATCAATAATGAGAAATAAGAGCAATTAAGAAAGTTACTTAAGAGCGTATGGTGAATGCCTTGGCTCTCAGAGGCGATGAAGGACGTGACAAGCTGCGAAAAGCTTCGGGGAGGTGCAAATAACCTTTGATCCGGAGATATCCGAATGGGGCAACCCTGTCCGATGAAGACGGACAATCCCGAGAAATCGGGAAGCTAACCCGGTGAACTGAAACATCTTAGTATCCGGAGGAAGAGAAAACAATAGTGATTTCCTGAGTAGTGGCGAGCGAAAGGGAAAAAGCCTAAATCCCGGTTGTTACGGCAAACGGGAGGTTGTAGGACTGTAACGTGGAATGTAAATTCATAGCAGAATACTTCTGGAAAGCTGGACCATAGGAGGTGAAAGTCCTGTATGCGAAATGAATTTACTACCTAACAGTATCCTGAGTACCGCGGGACCGGAGAAATCCTGTGGGAATCTGCCAGCACCATCTGGTAAGGCTAAATACTTCTGAGAGACCGATAGCGAACTAGTACCGTGAGGGAAAGGTGAAAAGTACTTCGAACAGAAGAGTGAAATAGAACCTGAAACCGTGCGCTTACAATCGGTAGGAGGAGAAATCTCCCGATTTATCGGGAAGTAGTATCTGACTGCGTGCCTTTTGCATAATGAGCCTACGAGTTACTCCTCTCTAGCAAGGTTAATCCCGTTAACGGGAGGAGCCGCAGCGAAAGCGAGTCTGAATAGGGCGTATAGTTAGAGGGGGTAGACGCGAAACTTTGTGATCTACCCATGGTCAGGTTGAAGTCCGCGTAACAGTGGATGGAAGACCGAACCAGTTTACGTTGAAAAGTGCTTGGATGAACTGTGGGTAGGGGTGAAAGGCTAATCAAACTGAGAGATAGCTCGTACTCTCCGAAATGCTTTTAGGAGCAGCCTCGAGTAAAGTGTCATAGAGGTAGAGCTACTGATAGGACTAGGGGGCTTCACCGCCTACCAAATCCTGACAAACTCCGAATGCTATGACATGTTCCTCGGGAGTGAGGCATTGGGTGCTAAGGTCCAGTGCCGAGAGGGAAATAACCCTGACTATCAGCTAAGGTCCCCAAATATATGCTAAGTTGATCTAACGAAGTTTGATTGCATTGACAGCTAGGATGTTGGCTCGGAAGCAGCCATTCATTTAAAGAGTGCGTAACAGCTCACTAGTCGAGCGATCGGGCATGGATAATAATCGGGCATTAAGCATATTACCGAAGCTATAGTCCCGACATGCAAATGTCGGGAGGTAGGAGAGCATTCCAGTTGCGTCGAAGATATATCGTAAGGTATATTGGAGCGGCTGGAAAAGAAGATGTAGGCATAAGTAACGATAATGCCGACGAGAAATCGGCACACCGAAAGACCAAGGTTTCCTGATCAACGCTAATCGGATCAGGGTTAGTCGGGACCTAAGGCGAACCCGAAAGGGGTAGTCGATGGATGACAGGTTAATAATCCTGTACTAACTAATGCTGCGACGGGGTGACGGAGATGTGAAAGGTCCGCGTACTGACGGAATAGTACGTTGAATGGTGTAGGTATACATTTGATAGGTAAATCCGTCAAATGTGCTGAAACCAGATAGTACCGTGAGTCTTCGGACAAGCGGATAGTGACCCTAATCAAGCTTCCAAGAAAAACCTCTAAGCTTCAGGCATTAGCTACCCGTACCGGAAACCAACACAGGTGGTCGAGGAGAGTATCCAAAGGTGCTCGAGTGAATCATGGCTAAGGAACTAGGCAAATTAGTCCTGTAACTTCGGGATAAAGGACCCCCGACGCAAGTCGGGGCGCAGAGAAATGGCCCAGGCGACTGTTTATCAAAAACACATGGCTATGCTAAATTTAAAGATGACGTATATGGCCTGACACCTGCCCGGTGCTGGAAGGTTAAGAGGAGATGTTATCATGGTCAACCCGATCATGAGACGCATTGAATTGAAGCCCCAGTAAACGGCGGCCGTAACTATAACGGTCCTAAGGTAGCGAAATTCCTTGTCGGGTAAGTTCCGACCTGCACGAATGGTGTAACGATCTGGGCACTGTCTCAGCCATGAGCTCGGTGAAATTGTAGTTCCGGTGAAGATGCCGGATACCCGCAACGGGACGGAAAGACCCCGTGAACCTTCACTGCAACTTAACATTGACTTTGGGTAAACAATGTGTAGGATAGGTGGGAGACTTTGAAGCGGCCTCGCTAGGGGTCGTGGAGTCAACCTTGAAATACCACCCTTTGTTTATCTGGAGCCTAATCCCGCAAAACGGGAGACAGTGTTTGGTGGGTAGTTTGACTGGGGTGGTCGCCTCCAAAAGCGTATCGGAGGCTTTCAAAGGTACCCTCAGCACGCTTGGTAACCGTGCGTAGAGCGCAATAGCATAAGGGTGCTTGACTGTGAGACTTACAAGTCGACCAGGTAGGAAACTAGGATATAGTGATCCGGTGGTTCCGTATGGAAGGGCCATCGCTCAAAGGATAAAAGGTACTCCGGGGATAACAGGCTGATCACTCCCAAGAGCTCACATCGACGGAGTGGTTTGGCACCTCGATGTCGGCTCGTCACATCCTGGGGCTGAAGAAGGTCCCAAGGGTTCGGCTGTTCGCCGATTAAAGTGGCACGCGAGCTGGGTTCAGAACGTCGCGAGACAGTTCGGTCCCTATCTGTTGTGGGCGTTAGAAGCTTGAGGGTTCCCGACTCTAGTACGAGAGGACCGAGTTGGACAAACCTCTAGTGTACCTGCTGTGGCGCCAGCTGCATCGCAGGGTAGCTATGTTTGGATGAGATAAGTGCTGAAAGCATCTAAGCACGAAACTCAGCCCAAGATGAGGCTTCTTTTAAGGGTCGTTCTAGACTAGGACGTCGATAGGCTGCAGGTGTAAAGGCAGTAATGCCAAAGCTGAGCAGTACTAATTACCCGAAAACTTTCTGAGAAGATTTTATTAACTTTTTGACCGATATGTCATAAGGTATTAAAAGCCTTAAGGTGACTATAGCGACGGGGTTCCACCTCTTCCCATTCCGAACAGAGAAGTTAAGCCCGCCAGCGCCGATGGTACTGCAACTGTGGGAGAGTAGGTCGTCGCCGACTTTAATATGAAGCCCTGGAGAAATCCGGGGCTTTTTTATTTTGGGGAAGTTGTATTTGAACTAAGAACGAAGAACCTTCGAATTCAGAATGCAGAAGTTTTTCTCAGTTCTTAATTCACTGTTCGTTTGTTCTTCATTCTTAATTCATCTTGTCTTTTCCCTATATTAAAACTAAATTTGCCTGCCATCCTCATCGCATTATATATGTTATCAATAATTATCTGTTCTAAAAATCCAACTATCAGTCCGGAACTTGAAAAGAATATTCTGGAAACAACTGGTGTGGATTATGAACTTATTATAATTGATAATTCAAGAAATGAGTATTCCATTTTCGCGTCATATAATGAAGGCATCCACAAAAGCAAATTCCCATATTTATGCTTTGTACATGATGATGTTTTATTTAAAACTGAAAACTGGGGTAAACTGGTTTGCAGGCATCTGAGTGATGAAACCGTTGGTGTCATAGGAATTGCAGGCGGTGACATTGCAACAAGAATTCCAGGACCATGGTCAATTTCAGGTCAGGCAAAAAGCTTCATCCAATCTGATAAATCGAAAAAAAGAAAAACAGTTTTTGATTTAGCTCAAAAAAGTCAGAGATCACTCAAACAGGAAGTTGTTCTGCTGGATGGTGTTTGGCTTTGCATGCGCCATAATATCTTCGAAAAGATTATGTTTGATGATAAAACTTTTGATGGCTTTCATGCATACGACTATGATATCTGTATTCAGGCAAAACTGAAAGGTTATAAGAATTTTGTTGTTTATGATATTATAATCGAACATTTTTCCTGGGGTATCAGAAACAAAGACTGGGTAATAAATTTGTTGAAGGTCTTTACGAAATGGCAGCCATTTCTTCCTGTTACTCTTAATAATTATTCCAAAGAAGAAATACAGAAATTGGAAACGAAAAACTTTTATCTTTTTGTAAAGAGAATGGTTCATGTCAGGTTTACCCGCGATGAGATTCTTGAATCAGTTTCTGAATTGTGGAAACAGGTTTTCCCTGAAAAACCTGTGAATGATCTAAGAAGACAATTAATTGTAATGAAGATTCTGAAGTTTTTCAAAATATTAGGATTGAAAACACACTTTTAAATACTAAAATCTGCTCAAATAAATCTGTCAGCCTTCAGGTGTTCAAATTCATACCTTCTAAATTCTTTGCTATTATTTTAATTATCAGCACTTTTTTCTTTTTATTTTATAGATAGTTGGTAAAAAATTAATTTAATGCAAAAAAATGCTAAACCATTTGATTATTAGAAATAGATTCTATATCTTTGCACCCGCTTTTGGGCGAAGAGTTGGTTAGTGGGAATGGAGAGATAGGATTCCGGCTGAGGTATAGAGGGGGATAGAAGCGAGGGAGAGCCGGAAAGAATATCTCGCTTTTTTTTGGGAAGGTGGGATGAAA